>NZ_JDST02000004.1:0-66834 GCF_000584975.1 Candidatus Accumulibacter cognatus
CATCACTTTGAATCACACCCGTGACCGAGCAGCCCCGGGCCGATGATCCTGTATTACATACGGGTATCGAGGCCGTGTTCAGCCAGTTCGGCGGCACGCAGTACGGCGCGGGCCTTGTTCTGCGTTTCCTGCCATTCCGATGCCGGGTCGGAATCGGCGACGATGCCGGCACCTGCTTGCACGTGTAGCTGGCCGTCCTTGACGATGGCAGTGCGGATCGCGATTGCCAAGTCCATGTCGCCGTTGAAACCGAGATAACCGACCGCGCCGGCATAGATGCCGCGTTTGACCGGTTCAAGCTCGTCGATGATCTCCATGGCCCGGACCTTGGCCGCGCCCGAGACGGTTCCCGCCGGGAAGGTTGCCTTGAGCACGTCGAGCGCGTTCAGGCCTGGCCGTAGTTTGGCTTCGACGTTCGAGACGATGTGCATCACGTGCGAATAGCGCTCGACGATCATGTTTTCGGTAAGCTTGATCGTACCGACACGAGCGACACGGCCGATGTCGTTGCGACCGAGGTCGAGGAGCTGCACGTGCTCCGCGCGTTCCTTTTCGTCGGCGAGTAACTCGGCAGCGAGTTCTTGATCTTCCTCGAAGGACACGCCACGTCGGCGTGTGCCCGCGATCGGTCGGACAGTGACCGTCTCCCCTTCGAGACGGACGAGAATCTCTGGTGAAGCGCCGACGACATGGAAATCTTCGAAGTCGAAGTAGAACATGTACGGCGACGGGTTGAGTGAACGCAGCGACCGGTACAGCGCCATCGGGCTGGCAGCCAGGGGTTTGCTCATGCGCTGTGACAGTACCACCTGCATGATGTCGCCTTCGGTGATATAACGCTTGGCTTTCAATACCGCTTGCCTGTACTCCGATTCACCAAACATCGAGATCGCGGGTGGCGAAGATTGCGGTGCTTCCGGCGGAATGCGTACCGGTTCGCGCAGGCGGGCGAGCAATTCTCTGAGCCTGGCCTGCGCTTTCGGGTAGGCGCCGGGAACGCCAGGCTCGGCATAGACGACCAGTGTCAGCTTGCCGGAAAGGTTGTCGACCACTGCAATTTCTTCCGAAAGCAGCAGGACGATATCGGGAATTCCGAGGTCGTCCGCTTTCTGGGAGCGTGTCAGCCGGGTTTCAATATAGCGGACGGTGTCATAGCCGAAGCAGCCAACCAGACCACCGCAGAAGCGTGGCAGACCGGTGGTGGGAGCCGCACGAAAACGCTTCATGTACTTGCCGATGAAGTCGAGCGGGTTGGTGTCGTTTTCGCGTTCGGCGATCCGATTGCCGTTCAGTACCAGCACCTGATGCGCGTTGACGACGATTCGCGTCGGGCTGGCCAGACCGATGATCGAGTAACGGCCAAAGCGCTCGCCGCCCTGCACCGATTCGAGCAGGTAACTGTAGGGGCTGTTGGCGAGCTTCAGGTAGATGGACAGTGGCGTATCGAGATCGGCGAAGGTCTCAAGGGTCACCGGGATGCGGTTGTAGCCTTCGCCAGCGAGGCGATTGAAATAAGCTTCAGTCATGCGCGGATCAGGAGTTGGGCAGCTTCTGCAAGGGACGAGACTATAGCATTACATGCCAGATCACGAACATCTCGTCCTTCGTTGTAGCCGTAGGGGACCAGGAAAACGGGGCAGCTGGCTGCTCTTCCGGCATGAAAGTCATGTACCGAATCGCCAATCATCAGCACGTCGACAGGCGAGAAACCCAGGCGGCCGCATGCCCAGAGCAGGGGCATTGGATCGGGCTTCGGACGCGGCAGGACGTCGCCACTGACGATCACCTCGAAAAAGGGTAGCAGGCCGGTACGCTGCAGCAGCGGCAGAGTGAACGCTTCGGCCTTGTTGGTAATGACGCCGAGCGGCAAACCCAGCGCCTTGAATGCCTCAAGACCTTCGCGAACACCAGGAAAAAAGGCGGCATTACGACCGTTCTCGGTACGGTAGTGGTCCCTGAAGCTGGCCAGTGCCTCCGCTGGAGTCGGCGTGGCATCGTCAGCGGCGGCCATCGAACCTGCCAGGACGCGCTTGACCAGGTTGGGAATGCCGCGCCCGACATAGCTGCGAATCGACTCGACCGAAATCTCGCTGCGGCCCAGGTCACGTAGCATGGCATTGGCAGCAGCATGGAGATCGAGGACGGTATCCAGCAAGGTGCCGTCGAGATCAATCAGTACGGCGCGTACGGCAAGCGGTGAAGAGATCATGGCTGTTCCAGTTGCCCGCGTAGCGCTGCGAGTATGCTGTTGTAGCGGTGGCGATCGCTGTCGCTGCCGGCGCCGAAAACCGCCGATCCGGCGACAAAAGCGTCGGCGCCGGCGCGGGCAATGGCGGCGATGTTGTCGACCTTCACACCGCCGTCGACCTCAAGCCGGATTCGCCGCCCGCTGTCCTGCTCATAGGCGTCGATTCTGGCGCGTGCTGCCGCGAGCTTAGCCAGTGTGGAAGGAATGAACTTCTGCCCACCAAAACCCGGGTTGACGCTCATCAGCAGAATGATGTCCAGCTTGTCCATGACGTGATCCAGGTAGTCGAGTGGCGTCGCCGGATTGAACACCAGCCCCGACTGACAACCGCTCTCCCGGATCAGGGCGAGCGTCCGGTCGACGTGTTCGGATGCTTCCGGATGAAAGGTGATGATGTTCGCTCCCGCCCGGGCAAAGTCGGGAACGATGCGATCGACCGGTTTGACCATCAGGTGTACGTCGATCGGTGCCTGCGTCAGTGGGCGGATGGCCTCGCAGACCAGCGGACCGATGGTCAGATTGGGAACGTAATGGTTGTCCATTACATCGAAGTGAATCCAGTCGGCACCGGCGGCGATGACATTCACGACCTCTTCGCCAAGCCGGGCAAAATCGGCAGAAAGGATGCTCGGGGCAATCACGTACATGGCAGGGACCTCTGGGAAATTGGACTGGATTCTAGCGCGAAAAGGCGGGTCCGCTGAGAGGAAAGACCCGCTTTCTCAACAGGCTTGTCATTACCCTCGGTTTGGTGTGCAATGCCGGTTCTGAACGTTCCGACATTGAGCACATATGGCCGCAAGCAAGAAATATGGAGTCGCCGTCAGCGCGATCCCGCAATATATCGCCGAGCAGTCGGATCCGGCGAACGATCACTACGTGTTTGCTTACACGATGACCATCGAGAACGTCGGAACCGTGCCGGCGCAGTTGGTTTCGCGGCACTGGATCATCACCGACGCGAGCGGTGAGGTCCAGGAGGTGCGTGGCCTTGGCGTTGTTGGCCGGCAGCCGTTGCTGCAACCGGGCGAGAAGTTTGCCTACACCAGCGGTTGCCAGCTCGATACGCCGGTTGGCACGATGCGCGGCAGTTACCAGTTGACGGCCGTCGACGGCAGGCAGTTCGAGGCGGAAATCCCCGAGTTCACCCTGGCTGTTCCGCACGTTCTGCACTGATTGCCGACGATTGGGTCTCAAGCACAGCTATACGCTGATTTCCCCCGTTCTACGATGCAGTGCTCTCGGCTACCACCCGCACAGCGCGCATAGGCAGGCTTGCCACAGGCACCAGTGCGTGTGCTCCCAAGTGGCGTCGGCACCGGCCTTGACCTGCCGTTCTTGCGAACGCAGCACCGCTATACCGGTATCGATTTGAAGCATGCCATACTGCACCGGGCAGCGCCGCGTGCGGCTCCGCTTGTCCGCTTGATTTCTGCTGTGTTCAGGAGGATGCGCAGCGCTGACCGTTTTTCGACGGCAGTTTCGACCATGTCGTCCTGCACTTGATCCTCGCTGTCCTGCCGAATCCGCTCGCCTGCCTCAATGAGACGGCACGTGTACTGGTACCCGGCGGCAGCGTGCTGATCTTCGACAAGTTCCTGCAGCGAAGGCGGTGGGCGCCTGTGCGGCCACTGCTCAATCCCGTGGTCCGTCGCATTGCGACAAGGCTGGACGTGGTCTTTGAGGAAGTGCTCGAGCAGACGCCACAACTGGTTCTCGAAAGCGACCAGCCGGCGCTGGCGGCCGGCTGGTTCAGACGGATTCGCTTGAAACGCGTTTAAGGTGAAAGTCGTGTCAGCGGCTCTTCTCAGAACGGCCATGACTTTTCCAGGCACCCCCGGGCATCAACCGGCGCCATGAGCACGATGAATATTTCCTTGCCTGATGCACTCAAGACCTTCCTTGACGAGCAGGTTCCGCTGCGCAGTACGGGACCAGCAGCGAATACGTACGCGAGCTGATCCGCAAGGATCAGGATCGCCAGCAACTGCGTGGTCTGCTCTTGGCTGGTGCGTCTTCCCCTCCTGCAGGCCCAGCAGATGCTGCTTATCCGCTGGGTTGCTGGGAGCGGCAGCCTCAGACAAACGCGATGCCGGATTCCTGTAGCCCCACCAGATCAATCTTGACCGCGTTCTGCTGGGTATTGGCAGCAATCACACCCAGACCAGCTGGTGTGAGCGTTCCGCTGTCAAGCAGGCCGGTGAAGAAGGCCAGGTCGTCTGGTGGAGGGGCATTCCCGATCACATTGGTATAGAGCAGGTTCACCACCGCCTGATGGGTGGCGCTGGCGCCGAGGCGGACGTCCAGTGCCAGTTGCATCAGGTCTTGATAGGACATGCCACCATCGAGCAGGCCCAGTCCGATGCCTACGTAGGCGAGGTTGTAGACCGAGTCCGCACCGAACACAGCCCCGAGAACCTTGGCCGTGCTGCCGGCATTGCCGTCGAGGTCCAATGCGACTTTCCGATCGGCGAATTGCAGGCGCTCGACGCTGACCAGAGCGTCTGTTCCGGCGCTGTCAGGCTTCTCGATCGAATACGTACCGCCTGCCGACCGTTGTAGCGTATAGGTACTGCGCGCCAGCGAAAAGACCAGCGTGTCGACGCCATTGCCACCATCCAGCGCGTCGTTGCCATGGGTACTGATCAAGGTGTCGTTGCCGTCTGATCCTTCCAGGCGATTATCGCCGGCGCTGCCGGTCAGGGTGTCGCCAAAAACGCTGCCGGTCACGTCTTCGATATTGCGCAGGGTGTCTTTCCCTAGCCCACCGGAGGCCTGACCGGTCGTCAGGTTGACATTGACGGCAAACGCTGCGCTGTAATAAGCGACGATGTCGACCCCGCTGAGTCCGTCGATGGTGTCGTCACCGCCGTTCCCTTCCAGGTGGTCGCGGCCTGCGCCACCGGTGATGGTATCGTTGCCGTCTCCTCCCAGGAACCCGACGGAAGAATCATTGCCAATGAAGTTGTCATTGAAGCTGGAGCCGAATACCAGCTCGACGCCCGCGATGCTATCCGATCCGGCGCCGCCGTTTGCCTTGCCGATCGCCAGGTTGATCACCACCCCCGCAGTGGCGGCACTGAAATACAGGTAGTCATAGCCGTCACCACCGTCAATTGCGTCGTTGCCGCTGCCACTGTGGATGACATCATCGCCGGCGCCGCCCAGCAAGATGTCATTGCCGCCACCGCTGCTGAGGGTGTCGTTGCCGGCCAGTCCGTCGATCCGCTCGTTGCTGGTCGTGCCGGTAAGCACATCGTTGTTGCTGCTGCCATTGATCTCCAGCGGGTTGAGCACGGGCACGCTCACCGAGGTGCCGGAAAAATTAGTGGGCGTGGCGCTGACCTGATCGCCGTTGCGCGCCAGGCTGTGAACACCGTCGACGGGCAGCTCAGGGTAGGCGACCGTATCCACCCCGCCAAAGTTCAGGCTGCCGCCGCTGGTAAACAGGAAACCAGCCGGCACAATGAAATCGGGAGTGACCAGACCAAGGTCTGCGAATGCCTGCGTGGCGACCAGTACCGATCTGTTAGCCGTACCGCTGCTTGGCAGGTCACTGGGGAAGGTGAAGGTATGGGTCACCCCCTCGCGGGATGAACTGATCGCCACACCGGCCCAATGCGATTCGCCGTTGAAGTTGCCAACCTTCAGTTCGATGAACTGAATCGTGCCGTTGAGGTTGGAGTACAACTCGTTGATCCGGAATAGGTGAAAGCTCATGATGGGATACTCCTTCCAGGAGAATAGCCAAGAGACAAGATGATGAGGCGGAACTCAGCCAACAATCTCATACTATAGTATGCTCCCTCGCGAGTGGGGAATGAAGACTCTTGAGTCGCTGACGCGACCTTCACATCAACTGTTATCGACCTTCTTGGACGTTAGAGCATCAGGGAACGATGCCCTAACGTATAACGTGAGTTCGGGATAAGCGACTTATACGCTATTGATTCTCCGTAATTTTCCAGAAAATTTGTAGGTTGGGCTAAGGAGGGAAGCTCAAAGCCGGATGTTCGACACCTGTTGGAGTCCTTAGTAGGCCTAACTATCATTCTTAAATTAATGGATTACAAATGATCGGATCCGCTTTCCTTATCCCGAACTGAGGTTAACCTATTTAACGTAACGATCTACTGGCGCGATTGCGCAGGGTGGTAGTTCCTCGACACACCACTGATACGACGGTCGCCGGGGAAATTCGGCGCGCAGGTGTTGGCCCATATGATCGAGGTAGAATACTTTGAGCTGCCGGTAGCGAATCTAATGGAGCAGCAGCACCAGCGTCATCCACTCCGGCAGGGACAGGCTGCCCTTGCGCAAACGATGGCGCTTACCGTCGGGTAGCAGTCGGGCGTTGAGTTGAGGTTCGAACGCTTTGTAACAGTCGTCGATCCGGCAGTAAGTCTCGGGAATATTGTCCCTGATGAGGGACTCCGTGTGCCGGGGTTGATGAGGGCGTGCACCCAAACTAGCAAGACAAAATGCCCCATCATCATTTTACAATCAATGACTTGGCGCTAAATTTCGGGCTTCATTATCCCGAACTGGCGTTATTTTTACTGGTATGTGGCGCCTTGATCCTGCTACCCAGGCTCAGACGTTGAACAGAAAATTCAAGACATCGCCGTCCTTGACGACGTATTCTTTGCCTTCGGCGCGCATCTTGCCGGCTTCTCTGGCTCCCTGCTCGCCCTTGCAGGCGAGAAAGTCAGACAGCGCGATTGTTTGCGCGCGGATGAAGCCTCTTTCGAAGTCGGTATGAATGACTCCGGCGGCCTGCGGGGCGGTATCGCCGACGTGGATGGTCCAGGCCCGCACCTCCTTGACGCCGGCCGTGAAGTAGGTCTGCAGACCTAGCAACTGGTAGGCTGTGCGGATCAGGCGGTTCAGCCCGGGTTCTTCGAGCCCGAGATCGGCCAGAAAAATCGCCTTGTCTTCGTCATCGAGGTCGGCGAGTTCGGCTTCGATCTTGGCGCACAGGGCAATCACCGGTGCACCCTCGATGGCCGCATGTGTGCGCAGGCGGTCGAGGTGCGGGTTGTTCAGGAAACCGTTTTCGAGAACGTTGCCAACGTACATCGTTGGCTTGATGGTCAGCAGGCACAGTGGTTTGAGCCGCGCCTTCTCGTCAGCGGCGAGGGTCAGCGTGCGCGCTGGTTTGCCGTCGTTGAGATGGGGCAGCAGGCGTTCGAGAATACCGACCAGTTTCTGCGCTTCCTTGTCGCCGGCACGTGCCTTCTTGATCTCGCGATTGAGCGTGCGTTCGACGGATGCGAGGTCGGCGAGAGCCAGTTCGGTCAGGATGGTTTCGATGTCCGACAATGGATCCACGCGCCCCGAGACGTGCACGACATTGTCGTCGTCGAAGCAGCGGATGACACTGACGATGGCGTCAGTTTCGCGGATATTGGCCAGGAACTGGTTACCCAGGCCTTCACCCTTGGAAGCGCCGGCAACCAGACCGGCAATATCGACAAACTCGACGATTGCCGGCTGGATGCGCTGTGGCCTGACGATCGCCGCGATCTGTTGCAGGCGCGGATCGGGCACTTCGACAATCCCGACATTGGGTTCGATGGTGCAGAAGGGATAGTTCTCGGCGGCGATGCCGGCTTTGGTCAGGGCATTGAAAAGGGTGGATTTGCCGACATTCGGCAGACCGACGATACCGCACTGGAGGCTCATTGGGATTCCAATATTAAATGGTCTTGAGATGCAGTTGCCGTTGCGCGGCCGCATAGTCGCCGGTGGCGAGCAGGGGCCAGGCCGTCAGGCAGCGATCGATGGCCGGGTCGATCAGATCCTGTTCTTCACGTCGGGGTGCCTTGAGGACATAGTTGACGACTTCTGCGCGCTCGCCGGGATGTCCGATTCCCAGTCGCAGTCGCCAGAAATCCGGGCTCGCGAGGCGGGCCTGGATGTCTTTGAGGCCGTTGTGACCGCCGTTGCCGCCGCCCTGTTTGAGTCGGATAGTGCCGGGCGGCAGGTCGAGGTCATCGTGTACGACCAGGGTCTCGTCGGCGGCGATCTTGTAGAAACGCGCCAACGCGGCGACTGCCTGGCCAGAGAGGTTCATATAGGTCATCGGCTGTAACAGCCACAGCTCGCCGATGCGGGCAACGCGGCCAAGGAACCGGCCCTGCGGCGTCAGCGGGGCCTGCAATTGCCGCGCCAATTGGTCGATGAACCAGAAGCCGACATTGTGCCGGTTATCTTCGTATTCCTTGCCGGGGTTGCCGAGGCCGACGATCAGACGGGGTGGTGGCATGCGATGGATTGCCCAGGCGGCCGTGGGTGCTGGGTGCCGGACGGCGGCCGGGCATGAGGTTTTCGGGTTTAGCCGGCAGTAGCTGCGCCCTCGGCTGTATCGGAGTCGTCACTGCCTTTCTTGGCCGGGATCGACACCAGTACATAATCCTCGCCATGCAGGACCGGGGTGACTCCCGCCGGGAAAACCAGCTCGGAAGCATGGATCGAGTGGCCAGCCTGGAGGTTCTGCAGGTCGACTTCGATAAATGCCGGCAGATCCTGTGGCAGGCAGGTTACTTCGATGTCGTTGTGGACGTGCGCGACGTGACCGCCACTGATCTTGACTCCCGGTGCGATGTCGGCGTTGATGAAGTGCAGAGGTACACGCTGGTGGATGGCATGGGTCATGTCGACCCGCTGAAAGTCCGCATGCAGGACCAGTGGCTTCCAGGGGTGCATCTGCGAGTCACGCAGCACGACACTTTCGATACGGCCATCGATGTTCAGCGTCAGAACGGAAGAATGAAACGCTTCCTTGCGCAGGTTGAGCAGAATTTCGTTGTGATCGAGGTCGATCAACTGCGGTGCCACCGAGCCTCCGTAAACGATCGCCGGCACGCGATTCTGGCGACGCAGGCGGCGGCTCGCTCCGGACCCCTGCAGGATGCGCTTGCGCGCGTCAAATTCAAACTTCATGGACAGCTCCTGATGTGAGACAAGCCCCGCCCGCGACCAGGCAGGGGGTGAGAGAAATCGCTACGGCAGGCGCAGAGCGCCTTACTCGATGAAGAGCGATGAAACGGAATCCTCGTTGCTGATCCGGCGAATTGTTTCGGCCATCACCTCGGCTACCGAAAGCTGGCGAATGCGCGGCGAACTGAGCGCGTCCAGGCTCAGCGGAATGGTGTCGGTGACGACCAGTTCGTCGAGATCGGAGTGGTTGATTCGATCAACGGCATGGCCCGAAAGTACCGGATGGACGCAGTAGGAAAGGACCTGCCTGGCGCCATGTTGCTTGAGCGCGGTTGCCGCCTTGCACAAGGTGCCGGCGGTGTCGACCAGGTCATCCATGATCACGCAGGTGCGACCCTCGACATCGCCGATGATGTTCATGACCTCGGACACATTGGCTTTCGGGCGACGCTTGTCGATGATCGCCAGGTCGCATTCGAGACGTTTGGCCAGCGCCCGTGCCCGGACGACCCCGCCGACGTCGGGCGAGACGACCATCAGATGATCGAAGTTCTTCTTCCAGACGTCGCCGAGCATGATCGGCAGCGAGTAGATGTTATCGACGGGGATGTTGAAGAAGCCCTGGATCTGCTCGGTATGCAGGTCCATGGTCAGGACCCGGTGGACCCCGGCAGCCGTCAGCAGGTCAGCAACCAGCTTGGCGGCGATCGGAACGCGCGCCGAGCGTACGCGGCGATCCTGGCGGGCGTAGCCAAAATAGGGGATGGCGGCTGTGATTCGGGCGGCCGAGGCGCGTTTGAGCGCGTCGGCCATGACCAGCAGCTCCATCAGATTCTCATTGGTCGGCGCGCAGGTCGATTGCAGGATGAACACGTCCATGCCACGCACATGTTCTTGGATTTCGACACTGATCTCGCCGTCAGAAAAACGACCGACGTGGGCGCGACCAAGAGAGATGTTGAGACGCTTGACGACATCGGCAGCCAGTGCCGGGTTAGCGTTGCCGGTAAATACCATCAGGCTGTCGTAGGCCATGCTGCGCTTCCCGTGGCGCGCGAACGAATTCTCGGCGCCGTATAAAGCAAGACGGGCAGCCATCACCGCCTGCCCGCTTTGACAGAAATGAAATGGCTGGGGAGGAAGGATTCGAACCTTCGAATGCCGGAATCAAAATCCGGTGCCTTAACCAACTTGGCCACTCCCCAGCGATCGTTCGCATCGCATCGATCGCGAACGAGGCGCGGATTATACCGGGGATTATTCAGCAAGCACAAGTGTAATCAAGGCGCACGTGCTCGGTGGTGGTCGGCTCTGAGGTGGTCGTGGCTTCAACTCGCCAGTTCGCACAAGGGATGCCGGTCCAGGCCAGTTGCTAGCCAGCCACGCATCGTGCCGGGCAATTGCCGTAAGGAGTTCTCGGCCTGTTCGCGGCTTGCGAACTCGGCGAAAACGCAGGCACCAGAACCGCTCATGCGCGCAGGGGCAGACATTGACAAGGCAGCGAGGTACTCGGCAATCGCCGGAAAGCGGGCACAGGCTACGGCTTCCAGGTCGTTGCCACCGAAGCCGGGACGCCATGACAACGGGTTGATTGCGAGCGAATCGCGTTTGAGTTCCGGTGCGCCAAAAATGGCTGCAGTCGGCACCTGCAGTGGCGGTTCGAGGACCACATACCAGCGCGGCGGCAGTTCGACTGCCAGCAAGGTTTCGCCGATGCCTTCGGCAAAAGCGTTGCGTCCGAAAACAAAGACCGGCACATCGGCGCCGAGAGCGAGGCCGATTTCCTGGAGGTGCCGGCGCGGCAAATGCAGTTTCCAGAGGTGATTGAGCGCCAGCAGGACCGTCGCCGCATCTGAGCTGCCGCCGCCGAGACCGCCGCCGAGTGGCAGGTGCTTTTCGATACTGATGTTGACGCCGGTCGGGCAATGGGTTTCAGCCTGGAGCAGGCGGGCGGCGCGAACACTCAGTTCCTGATCAGGTGCCACGCCTGCAAGTGGCGTTGCCAGACGCACCAAGCCATCGGCACGCGGCGAGAAACGCAGCCGGTCGCCATGGCCGAGAAAGCGGAACACTGTCTGCAGCAGGTGATAGCCATCGGCACGGCGGCCGACGACATGCAGGAAGAGGTTGAGTTTGGCGGGCGCCGGATAAATGCTGTGCCAGTCCCAGGCTTGGTGGTTGGAAGTCATTGAGTGCAGGACTTGGCAGGCAGCGCAGTCGGCAACATCTGCCACTCCTCGATGCGCAGGCGCAGTTCAAGGCCGCCTTCGCGCTCGACAAACAAGCGGTTGGGGAGGGCCTGTGGGTCGTCGCTGTCGTACTCATAGTGGATCAGCCAGTCCTCGTGCCGCAGGCGAAGCGGGCGGCCGAGGGTGTCCAGTGCCATGTCGCCGTTATCAGGATTGCAGCCACGCAGCCAGTCGGGCAGTCTGCTCAAGGGCAGGGGGTAGGCCAGGAGTGACTGCAGTAGTTGATCGGCAGTCGCTGCCGTATGCGACTTGCCATCACTACCGGTCAGGCGTGCGCCCGTAGCATCGCTGACGATCTCCGCCAGGCCTTGCCCGAGCGGCGAGGACAACAGCAACTCGTCGCGGTCGCCGTCATGACGCCAGTACAGGCGACCAGGGTAGTTCTTTCCTTCCTGGCGCAGCGCAAAGCGGCCGGTTAGCGCGAAGCCCTGCAGGTGGTCTCGTGCGATGGCGACCGGTGGGTGTGCGCTAGCTTCTGGCCCCAGTGCGGAGCAGGCACTCAGCCCAAGCACGCCGACGACGATCAATGGTGCGCTCAGGACTGCACGGCTGCATCGGATCAGGCCAAGCTGCAGGCGTTTTCCGATCAGGGCAGGAACCTCCTGATCGCTTCCTTCAGCACCTCGTTTGCCGGGTCCTTTTTGTGTGCCTCGCGCAGGGTCCGCTGGGCTTCATCCTTGCGGCCGAGCATCCACAGCACTTCCCCTGTGTGTGCCGCGATCTCGGGGTCGGAGCGCAGAGCCAGGGCGCGTTGCAGAAGAGCTAGTGCGCCTTCGAGATCGCTTTGCCGATAAAGAACCCAGGCCATGCTGTCGAGGATGAAAGGGTCATTGGGCGCCAGTTGCAGAGCCTTTTCAATGAGTTGCCGGGCTTCAGGCAGCCGTATGTTGCGATCGGCGAAGGCGTAACCGAGTGCGTTGTAGGCCTGTGCATTTTCAGGTTGCAGTTCAAGCAGTTTGCGCAGGCGGCTTTCCATGATTTCCAGGCGTCCGAGTTTCTCGGCCAGCAGCGCCGACTCATAGAGCAATTCGGGCTGCTCCGGCTGCGTACCTAGCTCCTGGTCGAGCAGGGCAAGCGCCGTCTCTGTCTGCTTCGCATCGCGTAGCAAGGCGGCCTCGGCAATGGACAACTGGACGCGTGACGACGGGTTCTGGGCTGCTGCATCGCGCAGCTGGCGTCTCGCCTCATCGAGCTTGCCCTGATTGTTGAGGATGCCGGCACTGCGAATCTGCGCTGGAAGATAGTGCTCGCCCTGGCCAACCTGTCGGTAAGCGGCCAATGCTTCGTCAGCACGCTTGCCCTCTTCGGCAAGCTGACCGAGGTAAAAGTAGGCCGCGCTCTTGTCAGGGATGTCGAGCGTCACCAGGTGTTTGAGTTGCGTTTCGGCAAGTGTTCTGTCGTTTTCCTGCAGAGCCAGGATGGCCACCGGAAAAACCACATCCGGGTTGTTCGGGTTGGCGAGAAGCAAGCGCTCAAACTGCGCTTTGGCTTCGCCATAACGCTTTTCGCCTACCAGTGCGCGCGCCAGGTACAGTTGCACCTCGCGTGCTTGCGGATGATGTTCGACAAAGCGTTGCAGCGAAGCAATGGCCTCGGTGGATGATTTTTGGGCGATCAGCTGTGCTTCCAGAAGGGCCACTGCTTCCCAGTCCGGGCGCAACTCTATAGCACGTCGCGTTTCGACGAGTGCGCGGGTGTGGTCACCGGCTGCGCTGGCAGCGACGGCGATGGCGTAATGCGCCTCGGGCCGGTCCAGGAATGGTGCGCAGACCTTGATGATCAACTGCAGGACTGCCTGGCGATCCTGGCTGCGGGCAAACATCCGGTTCAGCGCCAACAGGTTGCCCGGTAGCGCTTCCTTGTCGGCCTCCAGCATCTGGATCAATTGCGGGGCCAGGCCATCGAACTGGTTGGACATGATCATTACCCCGACCAGCACCTGTTGGGCACGCTTCGAGGCAGGCTCGACCTGCAACCACAAGCGAGCGAGGTCGAGGATCAGATCGTAACGACGCGCGTATCCCGCCACCTCAGTCGCTCTTGCCAGAATAGCCGGGTCGCGGGTGCGCACGGCCAGGTCGGCATAGGCCTGGCTGGCAAACTCGGCTTTGCCTCGCTTCAGAGCCACTTCGGCGAGCAGGACCTGATAGACCACCTGCACGGTGAGCTCCTTGTACTCCTGATCGTCAAAACGTGGCGCGATGGTTTCCGGCGCACTGCGCTTGAACTCACGCCCTGTCGATTTGCTTTTCCCGGAGGGGAGGTCGGTGGCAGCCAGGGCTGGCACACCGAAGGCAAGCACCAGAGCCGTGCAGAGGAGGGTATTCTTGATCGATTTCATGATTTCCTTGCTTGCCTTGGACCGTTGCAGGAACTGAAGGCGACTTTGCGTCATAATTTGCGCATGTTATGGACTTTTCGCAGTAGCAGCAATGCCAGAACTTCCGGAAGTTGAAGTCAGCAGGCAAGGATTGCTCTCTTGCCTGTCCCAACAATCGATCATTGGCGCGGTGGTGCGCACGCCGCGGCTGCGGCACGAGATTCCGGCCGGGATCGATGCGCGTCTGGCCGGTCTGCGTGTGGAGGCCATCTTGCGGCGTGGCAAATATCTTCTGCTGGACTGTCAGAGTACCTGTGGTGGTGGCTGGCTGCTCCTTCACCTCGGCATGTCGGGTAGTCTGCGCTTGGTATCGCTGGCTACGCCGGCACAGCAGCACGATCACTTTGATCTGGTTTTCGCGCATACCGTTCTGCGTCTTCGCGATCCGCGCCGCTTCGGGGCGCTACTCTGGCACGAGGGTTGCGGTGTCGAAAAGCATCCGGCCCTCGCCCATCTAGGCATCGAACCGCTCTCCGAGGATTTCAACGGTGATTGGCTGCATGCGGCGACGCGCCGCCGCCGGGTGCCGATCAAACCTTTGCTGATGGATGGTCGTCTGGTCGTTGGCATCGGCAATATCTACGCTGCCGAAAGTCTCCATCAAGCTGGTGTATCACCACTGCGCAGCAGTGATCGGATCAGCCGTCTGCGCTACCGTGTGCTGGTGGATGCCATTCGTGCAACGCTGGAGGCCGCCATTGCCGCCGGTGGCAGCAGTGTCCGCGACTATGTGCATAGCGATGGTGGTGCCGGCTGCTTCCAGCTTTCCTGCAGGGTCTATGGTCGCGCGGGTGAGCCCTGCCTGACTTGCGCCAGACCGATACGGGTTATTCGCCAGGCAGGTCGCTCGACATTCTACTGCCCGTCCTGCCAACGTTGAGTTGTCGGTCTATGTCGCTGATTGAACACGACCTTGTGGTAGAGTGAAAACCTGTGCCTTGTGCTGGAACCTGCCATGACGCTTGCCCAACATTTTGCCGCCTACAGCGAATGGCGTGCGCGCATCTCCGGAGTGCTTGAAAAGTTCGCAGGTTGGCTCGTCGAGAACGAATTGACAGACGCGCAGATCGATCGGCGCATTGCCCAACTGCGTGACAAGTTACGAGAAGATCGCCTGCATGTCGCATTTGTCGCCGAGTTTTCACGCGGCAAGTCGGAGTTGATCAACGCCATTTTCTTCGCGGGTTACGGCAACCGCATTCTGCCCTCGACAGCCGGACGTACGACGATGTGCCCAACCGAGTTGATGTACGACCGAGCGAAGCCGCCATCGATCGAACTGTTGCCCATAGAGAGCCGTGAATCCAACAGCAGTATCAGCGAATACAAGCACTTGCCTGGCCAATGGGAACGAATCCCGATCGACACCAGCTCCGCTGAAGCCATGCAGGAGGCGCTTCGCCATGTCAGTGACGTCATCCGCGTCGACCTGGCAATGGCCAAAAGACTCGGCTTTGCCATGACGGATGGCGAGCTTGCCACGTTGCGCATCGATGAACAGGGTGACGTCGAAATCCCGCGCTGGCGACATGCGATCATCAATTTTCCGCATCCCCTATTGCAGCAGGGACTGGTCATCCTCGATACCCCCGGTCTCAACGCGATTGGCACGGAACCCGAACTGACTCTGTCCCTGCTGCCCAACGCGCATGCAGTACTCTTCATTCTGGCCGCTGACACCGGGGTGACTCAGTCCGATCTGATGGTCTGGCGCGAATACATCGGCACCCCCGTTGGCCGCAAGAAGGGCCGCATCGTCGTGCTCAACAAGATCGACAGCTTGTGGGACGAACTCAAATCAGCGGAAGAAATCGACGCGGAAATTACCAGACAGGTCGACACCTGCGCGTGGGCCCTTGATTTGCCGGAGGATCAGATTTTTCCGGTTTCGGCACAAAAGGCGCTGGTAGCCAAGATCAATGATGATCCCGAATTGCTCCAGCGCAGCCAATTGACGAGGCTTGAGCGTGCCCTTTCCGAGGAGTTGATCCCGGCCAAGCAGGAGGTCGTTCGCGACAACATCCATGTCGAGTTTGCCGATTGTCATCAGCGGACCCACAGCCTGCTTGAATCGCGCCTCGCCGGTCTGCGCGAACAGCTTGGCGAGCTGGCGGATCTTCGAGGCAAGAACAAGGGTGTCGTCGAGTACATGATGGGCAAGGTGCGAGGCGAGAAGGAGGAATTTGAATCCGGTCTGCAGCGCTACTACGCGGTGCGCAGCGTCTTTTCACAACTGAGCAACAAGCTTTTTGCGCATCTCGGGCTGGATGCATTGCGTCTGTTGAGCACCTCGACGCGTGATGCGATGGTGACAGCCACCTTTTCCAGCACGCTAACCAGCGCGATTGATCGCTTCTTTACGGTTGCGCGCGGCAATCTCGCCAGTTCGAGAGCAGAGGTCGCAGAAATCATGACGATGATGGAGGCCATCTACAAGAAATTCGCTGTTGAACATGGTCTCAAATTAGGGACGCCGACCGCTTTCTCGCTGCAGAAGTACGAGAAGGAAATCGACCGCCTCGATCAATGGTGCCATACCCACATCAATTCTGTTTTCCAGTTGCTGACGCACGAAAAGAGCCAGCTCACGCAACGCTTCTTCGAGGAGGTGGCGGTGCAGGTACGCAAGGCTTTCGAGCATGCCAATCGTGATGCCGAAACATGGCTGAAGGCGATCATGTTGCCGTTGGAGGTTCAGATTCGCGAACATCAGATTCAACTCAAGCGCCGGCTGGAAAGCATCAAGCGGATTCACCAGGCGACCGATTCGCTCGAAGAGCGGATCGATGAACTGGAACAGGTCGAGAGCAAGCTGCTGCTGCAGTTGACTGTACTTGGTCAGATCAGAGACAATTTTCGCGAGATCCTGCAGCAGACGGTGAACCGCGAGGAGATGCTAAGCGTTGCCTGAAACAGTGACCGGAGGGCTCGAATCGCCATGACCGTGGGCCGGGGCGGAGAATCCTGGCAGATGCAGATGAGGAGATTCGAAGTTGCTCTGGTGGTTGTCATATGTTGCGCTGGGTCTGTTTACTGGTTTCTTTGCCGGCATGCTCGGCATTGGCGGCGGACTGGTGATGGTCCCTGCGTTGACCATGATGTTTGCCAGCCAGGCGGGCTTCCCGCCGACGGAAGTTCTCCATCTGGCCCTTGGAACCGCGATGGCGGCGATCCTGTTCACCTCGCTGGCCAGTCTGCGTGCGCATCACCAGCATGGTGCGGTGCTGTGGAAGATCGTCGCCCAGATCACGCCGGGAATTCTTGTCGGGACGCTGCTTGGCACGCTCTTCGCCGCGAGTATCCCGGCCAAACCACTGGCCGTTTTTTTTACGGCTTTCGTCTGCTGCGTGGCCGTTCAGATGATCCTCAACCTGAAGCCGAAAGCGGCACGCGAGTTGCCGGGTGCCGGCGGCGTGTTTGCTGTCGGCAGCGGCATCGGTGCGGTGTCGGCGCTGGTCGCCATAGGTGGTGGTGCGTTGACCGTGCCCTTCCTGACCTGGTGCAATGTGCGCGTGCAGCATGCCATCGGCACTTCTGCGGCGGTCGGTTTTCCGATCGCGCTGGGCGGCTCGCTGGGCTACATTTTCAATGGCTGGGGGCACGCCGAGCTGCCACCATGGAGTCTCGGCTACGTATATCTGCCGGCCCTGATCTGGCTGGTGCCGGCGAGCATGCTGACAGCCCCGCTCGGGGCGAGACTGGCACACCGCCTGCCGGTAGCCACCTTGAAACGTGTTTTCGCCGGTGTCCTGATCCTGCTGGCGGCCAAGATGCTGTGGGGACTCTTCGTCGGAAAGGGGTGAGCAACCCAAAGGGGGTGCAGCGGGCTGGTCGTCGGAGTGAGTGATCAGCGACCAGTGAACTGCGGTTTGCGTTTTTCGCGAAAAGCCGACAAACCTTCGCGGTAATCTTCGCTGTCGAGGAAAGCGAACGAAGCGCGCAGTTCCTGCTCGCCGAGTGGCCGGTCGTGCTGCAGCCGGCGCACCCACTGTTTGTGCCAGCGGGCGACCAACGGCGCGCCTTCGCAGATCCGCCGGGCACTCGCGTAGGCTTCCGGAACGACCTCGGAATCGCTGACGACACGCGTGACGAGGCCCTTGGACAGGGCTTCTCCTGATCCGAGAATGCGCCCTTCGAGCAGAATTTCGAGCACCGTCGCCGGCCCGGCGAGACGCAGCAGACTCGCCATTTCGACGGGATACATCGAGAATCCGAGCTTGTTGATCGGCGCCCCGAAGCGCGCCGACTCCCCACAGATGCGCAGGTCACACTGCGCGGCGATCTCCAGCCCGCCCCCGATGCACGCCCCCTGCACCAGCGCGATCGTTGGGTGACGACAGTCGAAAACCGCCTGCAGGGCGGCGCCTGCCTGTTCATGATAGGCCATTGCACGTTCCAGGGTATCGCGCTGGCTCAGGAACTCATCGATGTCACCACCCGCTGCGAAAGCCTGCTCACCGTCGCCACGCAGCACGACACAGCGCACCTGCTCGTCTCCAGACAGCTCGCTGACCACTGCAGCCAGAGTCCGCCACATCGCCAGGTCGAGCGCATTGCGTTTGCCCGGATTGGCCAGCGTGACGGTCGCGATGGCAGCCTCACGCGTGCAGAGGATGTTGCCGGTCACGCCACCCATTCCTGATGAACGGAACTTCTGACCAGAGCCTCCCGTCCGGACAGGATGTGATCGTGCATCAGGTTCTGTGCACGCGCCGCGTCACCGGCCTTGATGGCCTCAAGAATGGTAGTGTGTTCCGCCAGAGACTGCTGAAGACGACCTTCGATGCTCAGCGAAAAGAGGCGCGTCAGCTTGAGCACCTTGCGCAGATCCTGGATTACCTGCTGTAGCCAGCGGTTGCCGGACAATTCCTGGATGCGGGCGTGAAACTCCTGGTTCGCCACGAAGAACCGTTCGATCTGATTGGTGCCCGCGAAGCGTTCGAGTTGTCGGTGGATCGTTTCGAGTCTGGTGATCTGCTCGGGCTGTACGCGCTTCGTCGCTTCGAGTGCGCAACGTCCTTCTAGCATTGCCATCAAGGGAAAAATCTCGTCCAGATCCTGCTCGGAGATCTCGGTCACGTAACAGCCGCGGCGTGGCTTGAGCGTCACCAATCCTTCGGCAGCGAGAACCTTCAGTGCTTCGCGCAAAGGGGTCCGACTGATGCCGTAATCGACGGTCAACAACTGCTCGTCGATACGCGTTCCCGGCGGCAGTTCGTGAGAAAAGATGCGCTGCCTCAGCCTTTCGGCGACTTCCTGGTAGAGGGCGGTCTGAGCTATACGACTCGCAACCATTGATCTTTTTTCGCGGCCTTGTTCATGTCCCCCAAGGGACCTTGCTTTCATAATTATGGATACAGTATTATTCGTTGAACGGGGTGTCAAGCATTAAAATAATCTGCGCAGCGCGACCCCCCGGGCATCATGGCTCGTGCGTCCTCAGCGGAAGTGCCCCCTCAATCCACAGATTTCTCGAAAGGTTCCGTCATGTCCAACGCGAACAATGCTGCAAAAAATGATTCTGCAAATCTCGATGCCTGGAAGAAGGCTGCCACCAAGTCGGCGCCTGGTGGGAATGTCGACGCACTGAACTGGGTGACGCCGGAAGGAATCGTCGTCAAGCCGCTGTATACCAAGGCCGATGTCGAAGGTCTGGAGTACACCGACACGCTGCCCGGTCTGGCTCCCTTCGTGCGCGGCCCGCAGGCAACGATGTATGCCGTGCGTCCGTGGACGATTCGTCAGTACGCCGGCTTCTCGACCGCCGAAGCATCGAACGCTTTCTACCGCAAGGCCCTGGCCGCCGGCGGTCAGGGAGTCTCTGTGGCTTTCGACCTGGCGACACACCGCGGTTATGACTCCGATCATCCGCGCGTCACCGGCGATGTCGGCAAGGCGGGTGTGGCAATTGATTCGGTCGAAGACATGAAGATCCTCTTCGACGGTATCCCGCTCGAAAAGATCTCGGTGTCGATGACCATGAATGGCGCCGTGTTGCCGATCCTCGCTGGTTACATCGTTGCTGCCGAAGAGCAGGGCGTACCGCAGGATAAGCTCTCGGGGACGATCCAGAACGACATCCTCAAGGAGTTCATGGTTCGCAACACCTACATTTACCCGCCGAAACCGTCGATGAAGATCATCGCCGACATCATCGGCTACACCGCAAACCATATGCCGAAATTCAACTCGATCTCGATTTCGGGTTATCACATGCAGGAAGCGGGCGCCACGCAGGCGCTCGAACTCGCGTTCACGCTGGCTGACGGACGCGAGTACGTCAAAACGGCGATTGCCTCCGGCCTCGACGTCGACTTCTTTGCCGGCCGCCTGTCGTTCTTTTTTGCCATCGGGATGAACTTCTATCTCGAAGTGGCCAAGCTGCGCGCCGCCCGTCTGCTGTGGTGGAAGATCATGCAGGAGTTTTCGCCGAAGAGTCCGAAATCGATGATGTTGCGTACCCACTGCCAGACTTCGGGCTGGTCGTTGACCGAACAGGACCCATACAACAACGTCGTGCGAACCACCATCGAGGCAATGGCCGCAGTTTTCGGCGGCACGCAGTCGCTGCACACCAATGCCCTCGATGAAGCAATCGCACTGCCGACCGAATTCTCGTCGCGCATTGCACGCAACACGCAACTGGTCATTCAGGAAGAAACGCATATCACCAACGTCATCGATCCTTGGGCCGGCTCGTACATGATGGAGAAGCTGACGCAGGATCTGGTCGATGAAGCCTGGAAGATCATCGAGGAAGTCGAGGCGATGGGCGGCATGACACATGCTGTTGAATCCGGCTGGGCGAAGATGAAGATCGAGGGCTGCGCGGCCGATAAGCAGGCGCGTATCGATTCCGGCAAGGACGTGATCGTCGGCGTGAACAAGTACAAACTTGCCAAGGAAGACATGATCGATATTCGCGATATCGACAACAACGCCGTCCGCGATGCGCAGATCGCGCGCCTGAAGTCGGTGCGCGCAAGCCGTGATTCCGACCAGGTCAACGCTGCGCTTGCCGATCTGACGCGCTGCGCCGAAACCGGTGAAGGCAATCTGCTCGACTTCACGGTCAAGGCGATGCGCTTGCGGGCCACGGTTGGCGAAGTCTCGGACGCCATGGAAAAAATCTTTGGCCGTTTCCGCGCCACGCAACAGACCGTCTCGGGGGTCTATGGCGCAGTCGTCGAAGGAATGGCCAGTTGGGAAACGCTCAAGGCCGAGATTGCCCAGTTCAACGAAGAAGAAGGCCGTCGGCCGCGGATCATGATCGCCAAACTCGGCCAGGATGGCCACGACCGGGGGGCCAAGGTGGTCGCCACCGCCTTTGCCGACCTCGGCTTCGACATCGACGTCGGCCCGCTCTTCCAGACCCCCGAGGAAGCCGCCCGTCTGGCGATCGAGAACGACGTGCACGCCGTCGGTGTCTCCTCGCTCGCCGCCGGACACAAGACATTGTTGCCGGCACTGGTGCAGGCCCTCAAAAATCAGGGAGCAGACGACATCATTGTCTTCGCAGGCGGCGTGATCCCACCGCAGGACTATGACTTCCTGTTCGCCGCCGGCGCCAAGGCCATTTTCGGTCCCGGTACCCGCATCGAGGACTCGGCGATGACCGTCCTCGCGGAAATCCGCAAGGCCCGTGCGCAAGTGACTGCCTGAACGGCGTGACCTCCAGCAAAGGGGATGGACATGACCAGCGCGTCCGCCGGCAGTCTCACGGCTGCCGATCAGCACCTCGTCGATGGCGTGCTTGCCGGTCGCCGGCGGGCGCTGGCAAAAACCATCACCCTCGTCGAGTCGACCCACCACGATCACCATCGGCGTGCGCGGCAGGTGTTGGCAGCACTGCTGCCACACACCGGACGAACGATTCGGGTCGGCATCTCGGGTTCGCCGGGTGCCGGCAAATCGACCTTCATCGAATCACTGGGTGTCCACCTGATAGAAGCCGGCAAGCGTGTTGCCGTTCTTGCCGTGGATCCTTCGTCGTCGGTCTCCGGAGGCTCGATCCTCGGTGACAAGACGCGCATGGAGCTGCTCTGCCAGCGCGACGAAGCGTTCATCCGGCCCAGCCCTTCCTCGGGATCGCTGGGGGGAGTCGCCGACAAGACGCGTGAAGCCATGCTGGTCTGCGAAGCCGCCGGTTTCGATGTCATCATCGTCGAAACCGTCGGCGTCGGACAATCCGAAACGACGGTCGCCGGCATGGTCGACGTTTTCGTTTTGCTGCAATTGCCCAATGCCGGCGACGATCTGCAGGCGATCAAGAAGGGGATCGTCGAGATCGCCGACCTGATCGTCTTCAACAAGGCCGACATTGATGAGCGTGCCGCCGCCTTCGCGCGTGGGCAGATGAAAGCGGCGTTGACGATGCTGCGCAGCGCCAGCCCGAACTGGCGTCCCCCGGTTCTGACCGTGAGTGCGCTTGCCAAGCGCGGTATCGCCGAATTCTGGGCCGAGATCGAGCGTTTTCAGCGCACCCTGACCGCCAGCGGCGAATTCGAAGAAAAACGCCGTAGGCAGGCCGTCGACTGGATGTGGAGCCTGATCGATTCCGGTCTGCGCCGCCATTTCCGTGCCCACCCGGCAGTGCGCTCGGCGCTGCCGGAACTGTTGAGCGACGTTGCCGAAGGGCACACGACGCCTGGCGCAGCCGCAGCACGCCTGCTGGCCTTTGTGAAGCACTGATGACAAATTCCGAGAGCCTCCGACTTGTTTGAGTAGTTCTGATTGACGCGACCGTTAGGGAGTAGAACATATGCACGACATCATTCGCCAGCTTGCAGAAAAGCGCGCGGCGGCCTGTCTGGGTGGTGGCCAGAAGCGTATCGACAGCCAGCACAGCAAGGGCAAACTGGCTGCCCGCGAACGCATCGAGCTCCTGCTCGATAGTGGCTCGTTCGAAGAGTGGGACATGTTCAAGGAGCACCGTTGCAACGACTTCGGCATGGCCGCGCAGTCGGTCCCCGGCGACGGGGTGGTGATCGGCTGCGGCACCATCAACGGCCGCCTGATGTTCGTTTTCTCGCAGGATTTCACCGTTTTCGGCGGTTCGCTGTCGGAGGCGCATGCCGAGAAGATTTGCAAGGTCATGGACCACGCGATCAAGGTCGGGGCGCCGGTGATCGGCCTCAATGATTCTGGAGGTGCGCGTATCCAGGAAGGCGTGGCTTCGCTCGCCGGTTATGCCGATGTGTTCCAGCGCAACGTTCTTGCCTCGGGCGTGGTGCCGCAGATCTCGCTGATCATGGGACCGTGCGCAGGGGGGGCAGTCTATAGTCCGTCGATGACCGATTTCATCTTCATGGTCAAGGATTCATCGTACATGTTCGTCACCGGCCCGGAGGTGGTCAAGACGGTGACGCACGAAGACGTCACTTCCGAGGAACTCGGCGGCGCGATCACCCATACGACCAAATCCGGCGTCGCCGACCTGGCTTTCGAGAACGATGTCGAAGCCTTGATGATGATTCGCCGGTTCATCAGTTTCCTGCCATCGAACAATCGTGAGAAGCCTCCCCGTCTGCCGTCGCAAGACCCGGCCGACCGTCTCGACTTCTCGCTCGATACGCTGGTCCCCGACAACCCCAACAAGCCGTATAACATCAAGGAACTGATCATCAAGATCGCCGATGATGGCGACTTCTTTGAGCTGCAGCGCGAATACGCCAAGAACATCGTCATCGGCTTCGCGCGC
Source organism: Candidatus Accumulibacter cognatus (assembly GCF_000584975.1). Lineage (NCBI taxonomy): Bacteria > Pseudomonadati > Pseudomonadota > Betaproteobacteria > Candidatus Accumulibacter > Candidatus Accumulibacter cognatus. The sequence goes on from NZ_JDST02000004.1 coordinate 23,520, forward strand.
ATGGATGGTTCCACCGTCGGTATCGTCGCCAACCAGCCGCTGGTTCTCGCCGGCTGCCTGGATATCAAGAGTTCGATCAAGGCCGCGCGCTTCGTTCGTTACTGCGATGCCTTCAACATCCCGGTGGTGACCTTCGTCGACGTTCCCGGCTTCATGCCCGGGACCGCGCAGGAATACGGCGGGATCATCAAGCATGGCGCCAAGCTGCTCTACGCCTACGCCGAATGTACGGTGCCGAAGATCACCGTGATCACCCGCAAGGCCTACGGGGGGGCCTACGATGTGATGGCGTCGAAGCACCTGCGCGGCGATGTCAACTTCGCCTGGCCCTCTGCCGAAATTGCGGTGATGGGACCGAAAGGCGCGGTCGAGATCATCTTCCGCGAAGAGAAGGGCGACCCGGCCAAGCTGGCGGCGCGCGAGGCCGAGTACAAGGCCAAGTTCGCCAACCCCTTTGTCGCCGGCGCACGTGGCTTCATCGACGATGTGATCATGCCCAACGAGACCCGCAAGCGCATCTGCCGTTCTCTGGCCATGTTGCGCAACAAGCAGCTGGAAAACCCGTGGCGCAAGCACGGCAACATTCCGCTTTGATCGACGGGGAGAAATAGAGATGTTCAAGAAAATACTGATCGCCAACCGCGGCGAGATCGCCTGCCGGGTCATGAAAACCGCCAAGAAAATGGGCATCAGGACGGTTGCGGTCTATTCCGAAGCCGACAAGGATTCGATGCATGTACTGATGGCCGATGAAGCGGTATGCATTGGCCCAGCAGCTTCCAAGGAGTCGTACCTGGTGATCGACAAGATCATCGACGCCTGCAAGGCAACCGGTGCCGAGGCGGTTCATCCTGGCTACGGCTTCCTTTCCGAGAACGAAGAGTTTTCGCGCCGCCTCGAGGATAACGGGGTCATCTTCATCGGCCCAAAGCACTACTCGGTGGCTGCGATGGGCGACAAGATCGCTTCCAAGAAGCTGGCGCAGGAAGCCAGGGTCAATACCATCCCTGGCTACAATGCCGAGATCGTCGATTCGGCGCAGGCCGTCGAGATCGCCAAGGGAATCGGCTATCCGGTGATGATCAAGGCATCTGCCGGCGGCGGCGGCAAGGGGCTGCGCGTCGCATTCAACGACAAGGAGGCTTTCGAGGGTTTCGAGGCCTGTCGCAATGAAGCCCGCAACAGCTTTGGCGACGATCGCGTGTTCATCGAGAAATTCGTCGAAGGACCACACCACATCGAGATTCAGGTGATCGCCGACTCCTTCGGCAATACCGTCTACCTGCTTGAGCGCGAATGTTCGATTCAGCGGCGGCACCAGAAGGTTCTCGAAGAAGCCCCTTCGCCGTTCATCGACGACAGCATCCGCAAGGCAATGGGCGAACAGGCGGTCGCGCTCGCCAAGGCCGTCAACTATCAAAGCGCGGGCACCGTCGAGTTCGTCGTCGGTTCGGACAAGTCGTTCTATTTCCTTGAAATGAACACGCGCCTGCAGGTCGAACATCCGGTGACCGAAATGATTACTGGCGTCGACCTCGTCGAACTGATGATCCGCGTCGCTGCCGGCGAAACCCTGCCGTTCACGCAGGACGACATCAAGCCCAACGGCTGGGCGATCGAGTGCCGGATAAACGCCGAAGACCCCTTCCGCGGCTTTCTGCCCTCGGTGGGTCGCCTGGTCAAGTACCGGCCGCCGGAGACCGCTGAAGGACAGGTCCGGGTCGATACCGGCGTCTTCGAAGGTGGCGAGATTTCGATGTACTACGACTCGATGATTGCCAAACTGATTTGCCATGGGGCAACACGGGATCAGGCGATCAGTCGCATGCGCGACGCGCTGAATGCTTTCGTGATTCGCGGCATTGACTCCAACATTCCTTTCCAGGCGGCGTTGATGCAGAATCCGCGCTTTCTGTCGGGGGTGTTCACTACCGCCTTCATCGCTGAAGAGTATCCCAGCGGCTTTGTCGCTACCGACGTGGTGCACGACGATCCGGGGCTGCTCGCCGCACTGGCGGCCTTCGGCCGCCGCCGTTACATCGATCGCGCGGTCCAGGTCAGCGGCCAGATGCCAGGTCACCAGCGCAAAGTCGGCAGCGAGTGGGTTGTCCAGATGGAGGGCAAGGACTACCCGGTGGTTGTCACACCGATCCCCGGTGGCTACTCGGTGACGCACGGGGCCGATCGCTACGATCTCGTTTCCGACTGGAAGTTCGGCGAACTCGTCTTTCGCGGTACGTGTAATGGCACACCGATTTGCCTGCAGCTCGAGCGCATCGGTCTCTTGTATCGAGTCGTTCACTTCGGCAAGCAGGTCAAGGCCACGGTGATGACCGCCAATGCTGCGCGCATGCTGGCACTGATGCCGAAGAAGCTGCCGCCGGACCTCTCGAAGTTCCTGCTCTCGCCGATGCCCGGCTTGCTGCGCGAGGTTTCGGTTGCCGCCGGACAGCAGGTCAGCGCCGGCGAAAAGCTCGCGGTCATCGAGGCGATGAAGATGGAAAACGTGCTCAAGGCCGAACTCGATTGCAAGGTCAAGAAGGTCGTCGCTAGCCCCGGCGAGAGCCTGTCGGTGGATCAGGTGATCATCGAGTTCGAATAGGCCTGCGGTTGTTGAAAAGGCAGGTTCCAACCATCAAAGCCCGCCGTCAGGCGGGCTTCCTGCATCCGCAATCGCGCTGCGGATAGCGACGGGCTGCGCTGGGTCATGCCCCTGATTGATGAAGGATATCGCTACAAAATGACAATTTTGACGGAAGGTGGCCGGCACCAATTGCTCGGACTTTACGACTCGCCCTTTGTGCGTCGCGTCGCGGTCACGATGCAACACTACGGGATTCCCTTTGAGCATCTGTCTCTGTCCGTGTTCCGGCACATGGATGCAATGCGGCCACTCAATCCCCTGTTCAAGGTGCCGATGCTGACACTTCCAAGTGGTGAGAAACTCTATGAGAGCGCGTATATCCTCGATTATCTCGACGAGCTGGCGGCAGAGCGCGGAATTACCGCGCTCACGCCGCGTAGCGGGCCGGAGCGGCGGCAGATACAGCAACTGATGGCCTTGGCGATCGTCGCCACCGAGAAAGCGGTGGCTATCGAGTACGAACGCAAACGCCCGGGCGAGTTGCAATGGTCCGAGTGGACGAAGCGCCTGCGCGGCCAGATGCGACAGGCTTTCGACATGCTCGAAGAACGACTGGACAGCGATTTCCTGGTCGGCGGTCGCCTGACGCAGGCCGACATCACCACGGTTTCCGGGATCGGCTTCGTTCGTTACGTATTGCCGCACGAGTGGCCAGAGGGGGATTATCCCGCACTCGCCGGGCTGGTCGACAGGCTCGAAGCCAGCCCGGCGTTCAAGGCCGTGCCGCTCGACGAATGAGTCAAGATCATTGCCTTTCGTCATTCAAACCGAGTACCCACGGCCCGAAAGTTTCCCTGCCAGTACGGCACCGGCACTGAATGCCGGGCCGGGCGCAAAGTTCCGCAACTTTTACTGAGGACGTTGAGCCGCCCGGGTCGCAGGGGCATTCAATGTTCCCCATAACGCTGTCCGTTGATCAGGTTATACTGGGGATCATCGTCTGGCAGGTAAGGTTGATGGACTGTTGTCGTTCCGCCGCTGGCCGGAAAGAGGGCTTTAAGTGGACTCGGGTTATGGCATGAAAAATGCTGCGAGTAAGGCCAGAGATTGTCCGTTGTATTCAATTCACCGTAAGGTTCTGGTCCCCATGAGTAGATGGCAAAGTGGTTTCACGCTGATTGAGCTGATGATCGTGGTGGCGATCATCGGGATTCTGGCGGCCATCGCACTTCCCCAGTTTACCGAATACGTGAAAAAGGGGGAGGATAAAGCCGCACAGGCCGACGCTCGTCACCTCTTGTTGCAGGCCACTGCTGCGAGCTTCAGCCCATAGCCTTGGTTTTCAAGTCAACTGTGCGTCATCGTCGAGTCTGATTATGTTGGCTCGCGAAAGCGGGAACGCGGGGGAACTTGGTCAGCGCCCACGGCTATCAGGAATCTTATTTCATCATGTTATATCATGCGGTAAGATGCAATGGCCAAGTGGAGAGCCATCACCTGACAATTTTCGTCAGGCAGATGACGCGAAAAGATTGTCCTGAGCGGTCGTACGGGTTGGAAAAGGCAATTTTGCGTGACTTCACAGCCTGGCATGGAAAATGCTGGACGTAATCCAACGGGTTGTCCGTTGCACTCACCGGAAGGAGTTCAAGACCATGAAGAAGCTGCAAAAAGGTTTTACACTGATCGAGTTGATGATCGTCGTGGCGATCATCGGTATTCTGGCCGCAATCGCGATCCCTCAGTTCACCGAGTACACCAAGAAAGGTGAAGACAAGTCTGCACAGGCAGACGCACGCAACCTGCTGACGGCGGCTGTCGCCAACTCGACCTTGTAGCCTGACGTTTTATTCGGAGATTTCGTATGAACAATATCAGTATGAAAAATGTGATTATGGGTTCGGTTCTCGCCGTCGCAGCCGTGACATCTCTGTCTGCCAATGCAGTAACCATTTGTGCTGGAGCTGAGGCAAAAAATGGCGCTTCGGTCGCGACGGGTTCTTTCGTGAAGGTTGCGTTCACGCCCAAGTGCTCGGCGAACGTATTTCTTGATGGAAATGATAAATCGAGCACTGTTTATAATGTGTCGTCAGGTTCAGCAAAAGGGAAGAAGATATTTGCCGGTTCAACTGTTGGTGGCGCCGTTGCTGCGGTGCCTGGGGATTGCCCGTCTGACGGATGTACAGCAACTTTGGTCACAGCTAAGGTAGACGCGGCTGAAGGTTCCTAAGGCTCGGTTCTCCTGAGAAAGCGGGCGTGCCGTAGGGCGCGCCCTTATTTTTGGCTGACACGCATGCTTGAGTTCACCCTTTCCGGCCTACGTTCCGGCCTGCGCGGAAGAAGTTTTCACGCGGTCTTCCTGCTGGGGGTGCTGCTGATCGGCGTCGCCTATCTTTCGGGCTTTTTCTCGCCACGGCAGCCGCAGACAGTGGCCCTCGACGTCGGCTTCTCGGGAGTCCGCTTTTCACTCGTTCTGCTCAACCTGTTCTGGGTTCAGGAACTGGTCGCCCGCGAGATCGACCGGCGAGTCATCCTCTTCTCGCTGGCCTATCCGGTTGCACGCGGTGCTTTCCTGGTCGGGCGTTTTGCGGCCGTGCTGATCCTGTCGGTATTGGCGGCGACGGTACTCGGCTTTCTTCTGCTCCTGGCGGTGATGATGGTCGGCGGGGGCTATAGTCAGGAATTTCCACCGGCCCTGGGCTTATCCTTCTGGAGTACCGTCGCCGGATTGGTGCTCGACGCGGCCGTGGTGGCGGCCTTCGCCCTGTGCATCGCCGCGCTGTCGACCGTTTCGGTCCTGCCGCTCGCGCTGGGGGCGGCTTTTGCCGTCGCCGGCAAGGCGCTGGGGGCGACCGTCGCCTACCTGACGCAGGGGGCCGACGGCGACCAGGAACTGTTCGCGAGCTATAATCCGCTGATCCAACTGATCCAGTGGGTGCTGCCGGATCTCTCCCGGCTCGACTGGCGCGAGTGGTCGATGTATCAGTTGGCACCCGATGCCGAGATGGTTTTCTGGTCGGTGACGATGGCCGTTGCGTACATTGTCCTGCTTCTGCTCGCCGCCAGTCTGTTGTTCGCGAGGCGAGAGTTTTCCTGATGCGGCGTTTACCGATGGCGATGATCGTGTTCGCCGGCGTCCTGTCGGCGTTCGTCTATGCCTGGGCGCAGCAGCGTTTGTCCGGCCTGCCCCGGGCGACGGCGATCCCGGAGCTGCTGATTTCGCTGCCGCGCTTTGCGCAGGTCCTGATGGCCGGGGGCGATCGTTACCTGGCGGCCAATCTGGCGGGATTCCGCGTGCTGGTTGCCGACACCAGCCGGATGAGTGCCGAGGATTATGCGGTGCAGGGCAAGCTGCAGCGCGACATCGCCTGGTTCAACCCGGCGCACGAAGACAATTACTACATCGCCGCGGCGATTCTCCCCTGGAACGGCCAACTGGACGCGGCACAATACGTCCTGCGCCGATCTTCGGAGGCGCGGACCTTTGACTGGTACCCGCTGTTTCAGTACGGTTTCCTGTTCTATCACTTTCGCAAGGACCCGGCGACCGGCGCGCAGTGGCTGCTCCAGGCCGTCCCGCGCGTCAAGACCCAGCAGGATGAGTGGGCGCTGCAGAATGTCGCGGCCCTGTGGATCGAGAAGGGTTATCAGACCGCCAATGCGGCGGGAATGGTCGAGGCGATGGCCGCAGACTCTCCGCCGGGGGCTTTTCGCCACTACCTGCAGGTCAGGGCCAGGCGACTGCGTGATCTGGCGACCCTGCAGAACGCCGTCACGCTTTTTCGCGAGCGTCACGGCAGGGGAGTGGAAACATTGCAGGACCTGGTGAGCAGCGGCTTGCTCGCCGAGCTTCCCAAAGACCCGCTGGGGTATGGCTTCGGCCTCGACGCTTCGGGGTGGCCGATGTTGAATGCAACGCCTTCGAGTACAAAATGATGCTGCCCGCGATTGCCATCGATGATCTTGAAAAAAAATATCCGAGAAGGTGGCGGTCGGCGCCGGTGGTCGCGCTCGGCGGCGTGTCGCTGACCGTCGAACCGGGCGAGGCCTTTGGTTTCATCGGCGCCAATGGCGCCGGCAAGACGACGACGATCAAGATCCTGATGGGGCTGATCCGGGCAACGCGCGGAAACGCGCGCATCTTCGGGACTTCCGTTGCGCAGCCGGAGGCTCGCCTGGGCCTGGGCTATGTTCCCGAGAACCCCTATCTTTATGACTATCTGACGCCACTCGAAATCCTCTCGATGGGCATGCGGCTGCATCGGGTTCAGGTCAGTGCGCCGCAAAGCCACTGCCTGGCCTGGCTCGACCGCCTGGGTCTGGCGCAGGTGGCGGGCAAGGCGATTCGTTCCTTTTCCAAGGGAATGACGCAGCGGGTGGCGATCGCCCAGGCCTTGTGCATCCGTCCACGGCTGTTGATTCTCGACGAGCCGCTGTCGGGTCTCGACCCGATCGGTCGCCGCGATGTGGTGGATATCCTCACCGAGTACAAGCGCGGCGGTGGCACCCTCTTTCTGACCTCGCATGTCCTGCACGACGTGGAACGACTGGCCGATCGCTTCGGCCTGATCCACCAGGGCGTCCTGCGCGCGGTTCGGTCGCCGGCCGAACTGACCGGGGACCAGGAAATGGTTCTGGTGCGCACCTTCGGCCAGACGCCGGTGGCCGGGATGCGTGAGGATTTCTCCGGGCGCTGGATCGGTGAAGTGCCGCGTGCCGCCCTATGGGAACGCCTCGAAGCCTTGCGGAATGCCGGGCATGTCGTGTTGGAACTGCGCCCCAGCCTGTCCCTGGAGGTGGCCTTCATGCGTGCGGTCGGACAGAAATGAAGGGTTCCCGGAAGAAATCTCCGCCAGTCGGCGTCAGACGTTCACCGCTGGACCCGGCCAGCCTGGCGCTGATGCGCCTGGTCGAAGCGGTCAGGTATCCGGAGGTGGAAGCGGCGGCACGCCGTATCCTCGACGGCCGCCCGAGTCATCCACTGGCCTTGAAGGCGCTGGGCTTTGCCCTGATCGGGCAGGCGCGTTTCGAGGAAGCCTTGCCGATCGTCCGTTATTCTCTCGAACGCAATCCCGATGACCCGGAAGCGCACAACAATCTCGGTATCGTTCTCTCCGCGCTGATGCGCTGGGACGAGTCGATCCGGTGCTTCGCTCGCTCGCTCGAAATCAAGCCTCGCGACCCCGAAGTGCTCAAGAATTACGGCGTCGCCCTGTCGAGGATGCACCAGTGGGACGAAGCCGTCCCGTATTTTCTCAAGGCCATCGAATACCACCCTGGGGATTATGTGGAGGCAATCGAGCAGCTTGCCAGCGCCTTGCTCGCCAGCAATCGCAACGACGAAGCCTGGACCTGTTTCAACGAGCTGTGGAAAAACGACCGGAGCAACGCCGCCATTCTGTCCCAACTCCTTACGGCCAGTCTCAAGAGATGCGATTGGGACGAACTGGAAGCCCGGCTGCTCACGCTCCGCTCCTTGACTGCAGATTATCGCTCGCTCACGGACAACCCTTTTGTCGTCCTGTCGTTCCCCGGAGTTTGTGCCGAAGAACAGCTCCGGGTCGCCGCAAACTTCGCTGGCCACAGCATCCCGGCGAGTGTGCTCGATGCCCCGGACCTGCACTTGGCAGTCGGCAGGGAAGGGCCGCTGCCGCGCTCGCGGTTACGGATTGCCTACCTGTCTGCCGATTACAAGACGCATCCGGTCGGGCAGATCATGCCGCAGGTCATCGAGCTGCACGATCGAGCGCAGGTCGAGGTGTTCGGGTATTCGATTGGCGTCGATGATCACAGCGAGATCAGGAAGCGCCTGAGCGCAGCCTTCGATCATTTCGTCGATTTGCGGGACTGCAGCGTGATCGAGACCGCAAACCGCGTACGTGCCGATGAGATCGACATCCTGGTCGATCTCAATGGCTGGACCGCCGACGGACGCCTCGAGGCGCTGGCGCTTCGCGCTGCCCCGGTGCAGGTGACCTGGCTCGGTTATGCCGGCACCACCGGGCACCCGAAACTGGCCGACTATCTGCTCGGCGATCCGGTGGTGACGCCCTTGCAGCACGAGCACTGCTATACCGAAACACTCGCCCACCTGCCGAACTGCTATCTGCCGGCGGACACCTCGATCGCCCTGGGTCCTCCCCCCTCGCGGCATGCTGCCGGGTTGCCGGACGAGGGCTTTGTTTTTTGCTCGTTCAACAACAGTTACAAGTTCAACCCAAAGGTCTTCGACCTCTGGTGCCGGCTTCTGTCGGATGCGGGAGAGAGCTGCCTGTGGTTGAGTCAACCGGGAGGGACTGCACAGGATCGCTTGCGCAAGGAATTCGAAGTCCGGGGCGTCGACCCGGCGAGGCTGATTTTTGCACCGCGAGTGGAGGCTCGAGCGGACCATCTGTCGCGCCTGCAACTGGCCGATCTGGCGCTCGATCCGTTTCCGTACAATTCGCATTCGACGGGGCTCGATGTCCTGTGGGCGGGGGTCCCGATGGTCGCGCTGCTCGGGGACACTTTTCCTGGACGAGTGGGGGCCAGCCTGCTGCGCGCGTCCGGCCTCGAAGAGTTGATCACCACTTCCCCCGATGAGTACCATCAGCTGGCCCTGGCGCTGGTTCGTAACCCTTTGCGCCTGCACGCACTGCGGGCGAGACTGGCCGAAAACAGGCGGCACTGTGCGCTCTTCGACATGCCGGGTTTTGTTGGCTCGCTGGAAAAGGTGTATTTGCGGATGTGGAACGACCATCTGCAGGGCGCCAGGACGCCTGTGGTCTGATCGTCGGCCCGAATGAACGTGAAAGTCGCGTCAGCGACTCACGAATCTCCCCCTCTCCACTCGCGGGGGAAAGGGAAATGGTCATGGCTTTCATGGTCGGGGTTGCCTGGAAAAGTCATGACCGTTAGTGGTGACCCGCCCGACGCTGGGTGGAACTCGGAACAATGGCCGGATCACGGAGGAGCAGTCGCACGTCCGCCCGATCGAGTCGGCCGATGTAGTGTGGAGGGAATGATCCGTGCTGCTGGTCGACCAGGGTGTGCTCATAATTCGGTAGCCAGCGCCGCACAATCATCGCACGACCAAATTCATGAGATGGTGTAAAGGCGCCGATGCTCAGCATGGCGACAATCAGCCAGGGTCTGGAGCCGTCGGCAGGCGGGCTGTTCCCGGGTTGAAAGAGGGTCAGCGTCAGGATCAGCAGCATGATCAGCGAGGGCGTCGAAACCCGCAACAGCAAGTCGTTGGAAGGGCCGAACACCCCTAGCGGCAGCAGACTCAGAGTGGCCATCGAGATCCACAGGATGCCGTGCGAATGCCGTAGCCGCGATGCCAGGAGCAGCGACAGTGCGCCGAATTCCAGCAGGATGAACACCAGGTAGCTCGACAGAAACCCCTTGGCAGCTCCCGCTTGCTGGAGACTGCTGGTGGCCGGTATGTCATCGATGTTCAGAGTCAGGAAACGGCCCATCCAGGCCATGACGAGAATCGTGGTCATCAGCGGTGTCAGGGAGATTCGCTGGTTTCGGGAGACGCCATACTGCAGTACGCTGAGCAGGAAAAAAGGGGTGAGGCCCAGCAGCGCAAAGGGTGTCCACAGGAGCAGCAGCGCGCCGAGAAGCAAGGCAAACGGCAGGAATGCAGGATTTTGCCAGTGCCGATAGAAGAGGGCGGCTCCCAGCCAGATCGGCAGGGCATGATTCGGTGCCCAGAAGAGCTGCCCCGAAAGCGAGGGGTAACTGAACCGGGTCCACCATTCAAGCCTGACCGGGAACTCTGGCCATTCTCCCCAGTAGGTCAGCGCACCGAGCAAGTCCATGCCGCTGAAGAGCACGACCAGGAGCAACAGCAGCAGCAGCCGCAAACCGAGTCGCTGCGGCAGCGGCAGGCTGTGTAGAAAAAGGGTTGTGCCCAGGGCGGTCCACAAATACAGCGCCAGATCCACGACCTGGATCCCCAAAGCCTTGGCAAGCAGTGCTGCCGGCAGGAAGTACCCGATCGCTGAGCGGAGGATGTAGTGCACCCCCTCCCTGAACGCGTAGGAGACCGGCCAGTCGCCATAGGTCAGATCCCCGAGAACGGCATCGCGCGCCTGCCAGTCGATGGCAGCAGCGACGAAATGCCCTGCGCCGCCAAAGGCACACCAGACCAGCGCGGCAGTGACGAGCGTCAGGCCTACCGAACTGCGGTAAGGCCATCGCCAGACGACCTGTCGCCAGTCAATCGCAGTTCCGACTGAGCAGGCCAGCAGCAATGAAAAGAAGAAGGCGAATGGCCAGCGTAGCCAACCGATAAAAAAGATGAAGTTGGGCAGGGCAAGGTAGGCGAGAACGGCGATCGACAATGAATCGAGTGGCCGAACGGAGTTGTCACAGTCGTGTGATAACAGGCGGGTCAGGAGCGTCCTGGCCGTCAATCCGAGCGAACCATCCGATCGCGCGCCATCAAGCGGGAGGGGAGGCATCGAAGTTGACCCGTTCCTTTTCAACCACCAAAGGCCTCTTCAACACCTGAGTATGGATCGCGGCGATGTATTCGCCGAGGATGCCGATGAAGAAAAGCTGCACCGAGGCGAAGAAGAAGAAGCCGATCAGCACGGGCGCAATACCGACTGAAAACTGCTCCCAACTCAACAGCTTGTAGACGAGGTAGGCGATGGCTACGAGCAGGCTGAGCGCCGAAAGCGCGAATCCGCTCATCGTTGCCAGGCGGATCGGTATCTTCGAGTGACTGGTGATGCCGAGGATGGCCATATCGTAAAGCGTATAGAAATTGTTCTTGCTGATGCCGCGGCTGCGCCGGGGCTGCACGAAAGGGATTTCCGCATGTTCGAAACCGATGTCGGCAATCAAGCCGCGAAAGTAGGGATAAGGATCGTCCATCTGGCGGATAACTTCGATCACCGCCCGGTCATAAAGACCAAAGCCCGTGAAATTCGGGATCAGCCGGGTGTCCGAGATGCGTCCGATGGTGGCATAGAAGAACCTTCGAATGAAGGACATGGCCGTGGTGTGGTGGCTGCTGGGCTTGACTCCGGCAACGACACGGTAGCCTTGTTCCCACTGGGCAATGAATTCGGGAATCAGTTCCGGCGGCTCTTGCAGATCAGAGGCCATGGCGATCACCGCATCACCACGCGCCTGCAGCAGGGCATGGATCGGTGAGCGAATGTGGCCGAAATTGCGGGTGTTGACGATCAGTTTGACGCGTTTGTCCCGCACCGCCAACGCCTTGATTTTGTGGACGGTGCCGTCGGTAGATGCGTTATCGATGAAGATGTGCTCGTAGTCGTAAGCGGGGAGCCGTTCGAGTTGTGCGCGAATACGCGCATGCAGCTCGTCGACGTTGTCCTCTTCGTTGAAACAGCCGGTCACGATACTGATCAGTTTCATTGGGTCCGATCGTGTCGAAACAGCGCGTGATCCGGTCAGAGTCCGCGTTGATAGATGAGAGCCTTGAGCTGCTCATTGTCGGCGTACGGGCTGTCGATCATGTCGATCAGGATCGCGCCATCCGCTGTGACGTCGCAAAGCAACAGCTCGCCACGCATCAGTTCGCGGCAGGAGATCTGACCTTTCTGCAGGGGAATCGCGAGGTAGACGTCTTCATCGCCGAGCGCGTGTCCTTGTCGGAGATCCCGTCGGGCATAGACCCCGCGGACCAGGGCATTGAGATAGGCAATTTCCTGACTCGGTGGAATGCGCTTCTGGGTACCTGGTGCGCCGCACATTTCGACGACCCGTCGATGCGTCCTGAACCATTGGTCGATCTGGTGTGGCAGGCTGCAATACGCGGCAACCGGGCTGCCGTCAGTGGCGATGTCGATATGCCGTTCAAAGGTACGAGCGCCCTTGGCATAGGCAATGGCAATCGAAGTCTGCCAGTCCCGATGTTCGTGTGTAGAAAAGCCGATCACATTGTGAGGATAACGTCGGCGCAGGAAGTCCACCTGATTCAGTTCGATTTCGTGGTTCTCGGACGGGTAAAGCGAGACGCAATGATTGATCGCCAGCGGAATTCCACGCCGGTTGAAGAACTTGACGAGATCGTCGACATCTTTCAGGGACGAACCGCCCGTGGATGCGATCACCGGACACTTGGTGCTGGCGATCTTTTCGATCAACACCCAGTCGTTGATGTCGGAACTGGCGATCTTGATGATCTCGACGCCCAGTTCGACGCACAGGTCCACCGAGACTTCGTCGAATGGCGTCGCCATCGGGATGCAACCGGCCCGCCGGATGGCCGTCGTCAGCCTGGCGTATTCCGCCTTGGAGAGGCGGCTGTCGAGCGTTCGCCGGATGTAGCGGATATCCGTGCGTTCGCGGAACTCCTTGTGGATGAAGGCTTCGACGTCGCGGAACTGAAGCTTGATCGCCGCCTTGACATTGTTGAAGCGGACAATTCGCGAAAAGTCGGTGACGATCCGCAATCCGCGTTCAAGACAGCCCTGGTGGTTGTTGGCCAGTTCGAGGACGAACAGGTCTTCAAAGATCTCCGAAGCTTGCGACTGCTGCGAATGGCTCATGGTCTGGCGGGTGAAGGGATGAAGCATCAATCTAGCATGTTCGGGGCCGGTTTGTCGCGCGCATGCAAGGAGAAGGCGCGATGCAAAGAGAGGCCGAGGCGTCTGCGAGGAGTATATTCAGCCCGCAGTCGCGAGCGATGACACTGGCGAACTCAACACGCGTCCATTGGCTTGATGGCCAGCGTACCCGCGGGTACTGCAGCCAGAAAACCCTCGATACACTCCGAAACCGGCTCTTCGCGAAACAGCGGAGTGAGAAAGCTGGTATCCAGATAGATCATTCGGCATCCCGCAATTGGCGCACGATGCCCGCACTCCGTTCGGTCCAGGCGGGCACCATCTTGCGTAAAGTAGCCAATTGTTTGATCGGAAGAGGCTGCTTCGTTTTCTCGGCTGGCGATACCCTGGCAACGGCGCGACCATGACGGGTGATGACGAATTCTTCGCCGGCTTCCACCGTATTCAGTAATTCGCGGAGATGTGCTTTTGCTTCGGCCAGACTTACGGTACGCATGTTGCTCTCCAGCTAATGACCAATCATAGGGTCATATCGGGCAATTGTTGAGGTTCCGGCAAGACGGCACGGCTGGAGGCCGGGGATCATGAATTGGAAAGCATGTTACGGGCCAATTCCGCAGGTTCGAGAAAAGGGTACATGTCCTCGAGCGGCGCCGAGACGATGCTGCCATCGTCAAGCTGGCGCGAACTCATCCGGGGTTCGAACTGCTGCGTCTCGTCGAGCACGACCTGGCATAAATGCGGGCCGGGTGCGTCGAGAAGTGTCGGAAGCCGCTCGGCGAAGTCAGCCGAGTCGAGGCGTGACGCCGGAATCGCAAAGGCGGTGGCGATGGCAACGAAGTCGGGCAGTGAAACGCCCGAGTCAGGGTCTGCGCCGGCTACACGCCGGAAGAAGTTCATCTGCGAACTGCGTATCGACAGATAGCCGTGGTTGTCGAGCACGAAGATCTTGATCGGCAAGCGATGCTGGGCAATCGTCTGGAGTTCCTGCAGGTTCATCATGATGCTGCCATCACCGGCGAGGCAGACGACGCGGCCTTGCCTGCCGCGGCTGGCGACCGCGCCGAAGTAGGCGCCGATCGCTGCCGGCAGGTCGTAGCCCATCGATGCGCTGCCCGAGTTCGAGAACATGCGCATACCGTGCTTGATCGCGCCGGCCTGGAATGGGAGGATGGTTGCGCTGGCGTTGCCGCAGGCGACGATGTCGTCTTCATCGAGGCAGTCGAAAAGCGCCTCGACGAAGTGGTAGGGATTGATCCGGCCCCTGAACTCGCGGTGTTTCGGCAACACTGCCGGGTAAGCAAAGAAGCGCTGCCGGCACCAGGCGAGCCAGTGCTCGTGCTCGGGGTTGCGCGGCAGCGGCCTCTCGGCGAGCTGCGCGTTCAGCGCCACAAGGAAATCGCGGAGGTCGCAGCAGATGGCGAGGTCGGGCCGAACCAGCGGTTTTTCCAGTTCGGCGGCGTCGATGTCGACCTGGATCTTGAAAGCGCGTGCCGCGAAACCCGGCCAGTTGTAGCTCACCTGGCGGATATTGAGGCGGCTACCGAGGATCAGCAAGAGGTCCGCATTTTGCACCGTGAAATTGCCGGCACGGGTACCGATGGTGCCGGGGCGACCGCAGAACAGCGGGTCATCGGTGGCGATCAGATCGTGGGTCCAGGCCGTCGTTACCGGGATGCCGAGGCGGTGAATCAGCGTTGCGAACTCCTCGTTCGCATGCGCCGCACGTACACCGGTTCCGGCGAGAATGACCGGGCGGCGGGCCTGGCCCAGCCGCTTGATCAAAGCATCCAGCTCGACATCCGAAACCCTGTGCCCAGGTTCTTGCGGATGAACGAAGCGACGCATGCCGGCTGGTTCCATCTTCGCACTCTGCACGTCGATCGGGATATCGAGCCAGACCGGGCCGGGTCGGCCCGAAGTCGCGAGATGCAGCGCCTGATCGAGATGCCAGGCGAGGTCATCGGGGGAGTCGACAATCGACGCGTACTTGGTGATAGCACTCACCATCGGAATGATTTCGCTTTCCTGGTCGCCCAATTGACGCAAGCCGCGAACCGGTGTCGTCGCCAGACAGGTGGCGCGCTTGACCTGGCCCGAGAAGACCACCATCGGTACCGAATCGGTCCAGGCGCCGAAGACGCCATTGATCGCGTTGATTCCGCCGGGACCGGTGGTGACGTTGAGGATGGCCGGCTTGCCGGCGATGCGGGCGTAGGCTTCGGCGGCCATCGCTGCCGCCTGTTCGTGGTGGAAAAACACGGGCGTGATGTCGGGATGATGACAGAGTGCATCATTCAGGAACATCGCCCCGCCACCGGTGACGAGGAAGACATGGCGGTAGCCGTGGTCGGCCATGGATTGAGCCAGGTAATTGGCTACGGTGATCATGGGCAGGTCTGATCCGTGGGGATGAGCAAAGGCGCAATATTCCTGGAGTCTGTCACGCAGGTATCGAGGCTGGCCACCGGGACCGCAGTAATCCCATCGCTGAGCGGCCGAGGCGCGCCTTCACCGTGGCAGATCACATGAAGCTGTTCCAGGTTCAGTGCCTCGCGAGCGGGTCGCATCGCGGCGGTGACCTTTGGGAAGCGAGTGAGCTTGATTTCAAAGCCCACGCCCTGGCCATTCCGGAGGATGAGCAAGTCCAGTTTGGCGCCGGTATGGACACCCCAGAAATAGGCTTCGCCCCGAGGTGCGCCGCTGCGACGAATGAGCTCGCGCACAATCAGTCCTTCCCAGGAAGCATCGCACTTGGGATGAGCGAGCAAGGGTCGGCATCGGCGATCCCCAGGAGAGCGTGCAGAATGCCCGTATAGGTGACGCGGCCTGCCAGACCCTCGGCAGCACGCCGCAACAGTTCCGGTGAGGCGCTGCCCAGAATCAGGAAGCGTGCCGGTGTCTCGGGGCGGTCAGCGAGAACCCGCAACAGTGGGAATAGATCCGGCCGTGTCTGGTTTTCGTCCAGAACGACCAGGCCGGTCAGTGGACGTAGCGCGAAAGCAGGATCGGCAAGTCGTGCCTGATCGTCAGGATCTTCAAGATCAAAATGCTTGACCGGGCCATCCCAACTTGATGCAAGCTGCTGTGCCAGGGTTGTTTTTCCAACCTGGAGTGCACCAAGGAGAGCAACCACCGGGAATTGGCCCAAGCGCTGAAGCAGTTGGGCAAGATGAACAGGGCGCGGAAGCATATCCGAAACTTACCATGAGATATCGGACAACAAGTCCGATATCTCATGGTTATTATTCAAGCAGAGTAGAGGGGATTTCGTGGCAATGTTGGGATTCTTGATTACTGCTGGACGGTGGGAAGACCGGCCCAGCGTCGTGCGAGGTTTGCCAACAGGGGGCGCGCTTTTGGCGGCAGGCAACCGAGCGTGGCTTCAGCGCCCAAGAAAAGCCATGCCAGACCCGTACCACCTGTTGAGCAGACATATCCCGCCCGCCACGGCGAGGACAAGCCGGCCAACCATTGGCGGGGGGATGTGAGCGGCCGGTGCGGACCCGATGCAATCAAGGGAGCGCTCCATCCGTTGGCGTGCCCTTCAGTGTGAACAAGGCTCTTTCCGATGGTAATGGCTGCAGGACAAGGAAAAAACGCCAATTGGAAAAGTGAGTCCTGGGCCGCGCGCTGGAGCTGGTCATCTGTCTGGCAACGCCAGGAAGTATCCTTGGCAAGTTCTTCCATGCGGTCGAGGATGCCTGTACGTATGACTTCTGCAACCGCAGCAGACTGGATTTCCGCGCTGCGGCTTCCATCCGCTGCAAGCAATGGAACAATCTGTCCGTCGACTTCGCGATAGCCCAGGGTCGTTCCCTCGGATGCCCGGCAAATCGCCTCGAGCAGATGCCCTGCGTACCACGCAGCACCTTCGTGCAAGTCCCTTCCACGACGCTGATCGCAAATGATGCCCAATGAGTTTGAAGGCAGGCTGTCCGTAAAGCCGTCCTCCGCCCACAGGCCGAAATAGAGGCCGGTCAGGATGCCGGGAAATGCCTTAGACAAGTTGTTCTGGATGCTGCCACGCCATCCGATATCGACCAGTGCAGTCGATGATCCCGCCTGGAGACCCTGTTGGGCGAGATAGCTGGAAAGTAAATCCTTCTGTTCCGCGATGCTCGTCGTGATTTCTGACTGAAATTCCTTGTCCGCGAATAGATCTGATAGCAGGGATGGCGAAGATATCCGGGTGTCCAGGCCTAGCTTGTGCTTCTCAAGTCGGTTGATCAGGCGGTTGGCGCTCAGGCCGTGAAACTCCAACAACATGCCGAGCGTAAGCGGCCCCGCGCGCACTGCCGCCGCCGCTTCGACAGCGGCGGCATCCATCGCGTCAAGCGCCGGCAGTGCTGTTGCCCGACGGGAAAGATGGACGTACGTAAGTTCCGGTGCGGCTGGCATCGAAAAGTGATGCAGAAGCCGCCGGGTCGCTTCACGCAGCAGATCGCCATCGCGCGCGACAAAGGCGAGACGGCGGAGCTTCCTGCGTTCGGCCTCACGAACCAGGAGCAGTGCGAAACCAGCAATGACTGGCCCCAGTATTGCGTGCCCAAATTCGTAGTTGTGGGTTGTTGCGCAAAGATTCGCCATACGGTATTTGTGGATGCAGTTATCGGCGGATTGCGGCCAATGGCAGTTGCGAGATGTTTGCTGCAAGGCGAAGGCACCAGCGTACGGCATTGAGAAGGTTACCGAAAATGGGAAAGGCGAGGCGCGTTTGGCCTTCCTGCCACAGGGCGTCTCTGACCAGCAAGGCTTTCCTGACGGCCGTTGTCTTCGGAGACACGGTGACCACTGCCGGCACTTCCCCTTGCCTGCCAAAGTCGGGACAGCGGTTACCTACAGTCATGGCCCGCACATCGTTTTTCGTTGGCAGGTAGATTCTCCGCTGCAACTGCCTGGTCGCCAGTCTGAAGTCGCGGTTGATATCCGCCGCCGGCCGGGGCTCGGCATGTGCATCAAAGAAGTCGCAGATGCCGTCATAGTATGGGTTGCCCGGCTTCTCGACCATCGCCTTCAACGACCGTGCCTCGAGGTTGCACAGTGTTTGTCCTTCGCTTCCCCGGTAGTAATAGGCAACACTAGGCAGCGGAGGTTCCATCGGCATCTCGCAGATATGCCAATAGCGCAGGAACGCCGTCGCCGGAACAAACAGTGACGGTTGGTCGCGGTCAAATATCAGGCCGAAAGCGTTCAGATGATGCGGGGCGAATTCACCCGTGTAGTTGGCCTTGCCGAAATAGACGCCAGTCCAGTCCAGTTCGGAATT
Organism: Candidatus Accumulibacter cognatus; assembly: GCF_000584975.1. Classification (NCBI taxonomy): domain Bacteria; kingdom Pseudomonadati; phylum Pseudomonadota; class Betaproteobacteria; genus Candidatus Accumulibacter; species Candidatus Accumulibacter cognatus. The sequence continues at coordinate 41,908 of NZ_JDST02000004.1, forward strand.
CGCTGCGGCAAGCATGGCCTGAGTGCATCCGTAGAGCCCTGTATCGCAAAGCAGGATACGACGGCTTTTGCCTGCCAGTTCGCGCACATAGTCGCACAGCAGGTCGCCCTGCTCTTCCAGGTGCTGCCTTAACCACAAGCCGTATTCACTGTCCGAATTGACCAGAGCGTCAAAGCTTACCGCGGAGACAGGCTTGCGCATCAACTCTTCCGAAAGTGCGCCGGGCTCCAATTGGATCGGCAGGCTGGTTCCAGGTGGAAGGAGCGCGCTGGTAAGTGTGCCGATGGTTTGGGCGTGGAATATTCTCACCACCTGTTCCCTGACCACTTCCGGAGCGCGCAAGTAACATCCCTTTGCGGCCGCCAGACGGGAAATCATGAACTGATGACAAGGGACCGGGGAAGAGACCCCCCGTATTGCCAGAAACCGGTCGTACAGAGCAAGCAGGCGCAGGCCACCCCGTGCGGCAAACAGGGCAACCGTGGCTGCGTTGTCCGTTCCCATATGGAATAGCCACAAGCGGTGGCAATAGGCATAGAAGATCGGCCCCAGAACCTCCGCAGCGAACTGGCGGCGCGTGACATCTTCGCTCATCGGCGGAAGCGGCCCACCAATTGCTTCAGCCTTCGGAGCGGGGCGAATCCTCCGAAGTCGTCGTGAAACTCTGCCCCGTAGGTGTGCTGTTGCTGCGGAGTCGCCACCTTACCCTCCTGCCAGGCGGCGACTTGCGCGGTGCGAAGCCTTGCATCGTGGGGATAGCGGGATGCGGGAACGCGTCCCGGACGTGCGACGCCCCAGAGGAACATGTCCGGATGGACTATGGATAGCGGCCATTGCAGGTCGCGACAGGCCTCGGACAGGCCGCTGGCGGAAATGAAATCCTTTTCGCAGAACACGATGAGATTCTGCCGGTACCACCAGCAGACTTCATTGTTGTTCCACAGGCGCGGACGAAGGAAATCCAGCGGTTCGTAACCAAAACCGTGGAACAGGGTCGCCCAGTATTCAGGCCAGTTTTCATTGATATGGGCGGTGCCCCCCTGATAGGGGATTGCGGCGGAGAACAGGACGACTTTCGACAACTGCGTTAGTTCCTTGACGAAGGTCCGCGCCCTGCTCTCGGGCAAGTGTTCGGCTACCTCAAGCGACATGGCGAGGCCGAACTGGCGGTCCGTGACGACCGTTTCGGCCAGGTTTGCCGGGCAAAAGGAATGTTGCGGGATCATGAGGAATTCGATCGGCACATGACTGCCATCAATTCCACGAATGTCGTTGATCTCCAACTCCGTGCAGACCTTGAGCCAGGGACCGACGCCGCAACCCACGTCGACCACCGACGCCGGCCGATAGTGCGAGAACAGGAGCGGAAGCACTATTCTGGCGGAGCGCAGGCTATCCGCTTGCTGCGCCGAGTAGAACTCTGGCGTGTAGTCGGTCATGGGTTCAGAGTCCCTTGAGGTAAACATGCTTGATGCGAAGGGCGAGATTCCATAGGCTGTTATAAAACCGCCATGATATAGCCCTTGGCAGCCAAACCGCCCCGATGCCCTTGCGGCGCGGCATGAGGTAATCCGCACGAAAGTTGTCTCCGACATGAACAATGGCTGAAAATGGCGTGGCTTCTCGCTCGGCAACCAGGCTGAAAAGATGTCCGCTGGCCTTGCTGACGCCAAACTCGGCACTGACATACACGATCTGGCAAAAATCATCGAGGCCATGATGGAGCAAGAGGCGACGCAGGGCGAGAGCATCCAGGTACATGTCGCTGACCACGGCCACGCGCAACCCATTTTGCATGAGCCTGCGGCAAAGCTTGACCAGCGGACGGTTGGGACGGAGGCTGGCGGCTTCGAGATCCAGTTCGTGATTCAGGAAATCATTTTGCAGGTCGGGGTGAAGGGCCAGCCAAGCCAGCTGCATCTTCAGCATGTCGGCGATCTTCGCTTCGCGCGTCGAGTTGACAGGGGTTGCCGCCTGATAGGCCAGCCTGGAACACTGTAGCCTGGCTTCCAGGATTGCCGCTGCAGATATTTCCTGATCGAGACACTCGTTCAGTGCCGCCAGGCGATCAGCCAAGGTCTGGAAGCGCGCGGTTTCCGGCCTGGCGCCGCGCAACAGCAGAGTGTCGAACAAATCGATGGTCAGAAGTCGGCGGGAGGGCTCGGAGCCTAGCCGTCGAAGCGTCGAAAGTCCTCCGGTGCTCGAACCAATTGCATAATGCAGGAGCTGCGAATCGGCAAATCGGGCGAACATGGGCCGGAATCAGAATCGCCGAAGCAGACGGTCAAGGCCGAATCGGGATCCCAGACGCACCAGCCGCTGCACCGTATTGTCGAGGCGGCGCAGCGTAAGATGTTGACGCCCTGTAGCGACTAGCCAGCCCAAACCCTGCTTGCCCAGAGCCAAGTCGCGGCGCAGCAGTCGATTGCGCACGATCGCGTCGTATTCGATATGGCGATTCTGCCCGGCATACAGGCTGTTGCCGTAGTGGCTTTGGGCATCCGTAAGGCTGCGCCGATGGTGATAGTTGGCCAGAGCCTTAGGGATTACACCAATATCATAATTTTCCAGGAAGCGCAGATTGAAATCCCAGTCTCCAAGGACAGGCAGGTCCTCGGCATAGAGGCCAACGGTGTTAATGACTGATCGGCGATACAGGAACGAGATCGGCGGGAAAGTATTCTCCTGGGCCATCTCGTGCAGATAGATGCTCAGCAGGTCGGGATTGAAAGGGCTGCGCGCCAGAATCCTGATGATTTCCGGCAACACTTCTTCCTCGACCTTGGTGGACTGGGTCACTACGCCCGCATAGCGTGGGAACTCGCGAAGAAAGCTGACGCTGGCATCGAGAAAAGCTGGTTCCCAACTGTCGTCATCGTCATGGATCACGATGAACTCGCTGTCGGAGGCCCGAATTCCGACATTGCTGGCGGCTTCCATGCCGAGACTTTGTGGATGGTGGTGAACGGCGGTGGGCAATCCTCGCTGCCGGCCCTGTTCGGCGATCGACTCCACCGCAGCGGGTTCTCCACCATCATTCACGATAATCCAGGAGACATCACGGAATGTCTGACCTGACACCGAGTCGAGCGCTCTTGCCAACATCAGGGGACGGTTCCTGGTTCTGGTGATGACGGCTACTGCAGGCGTGGTGGAAGAGGATTTCATTGCTTTGGTCTCGATGGGGAACAGTTGTTGCGCATAACCACTCTTGTCCAGACGCGATACAGCGCATTCTTGACCTGATAGGCCAGCCTCCTGATGCTGAAATGCTGTTCAAGGTGCTGGATGTATTGCTGTTGTTCTGCCCAGATCCTCGCCTGTTCTTTTACCACAGACTGAAGATTTTCCACCGGTAGCCGCTGCAGGGTCGGGATGTCAGACGGATGCGCAAGTGCGCGGAGAGCATCAACGCAGTTGGTCGTGGCAGCGCCTACTTCCGTCAGTTCAAAGTACGGGAAGTCAAAGGGACAGTGCTTACTACCCATCCACGCGGTTCTGCCGCCGGAAAACATCGCGAAGAAGGCTTCGACGCCGCGCTCGAAATACCGTTGTGCCGCGTTGGTGTGACCCTGGGCCAGCAGCAGCATTCCAGCGCTATAGGCCGCACTCACGGTCTTTGTCGCCAAAGTGTGGGAAAAATAAAGGTAGTCATAGTCTGCGCAGCGCTGGAACCAGCGTGTGGCGTCGTCGAGCGCTCCGATCCTGCGCGCGAGCAGCGCGGCGGCGTACGCGTTTGAGATTTGCCAGCGGCGATAATGCGGAGTAGCAGCGTCCGAACTGCAGATTTGCTCGATTCCGCCAATGACTGCCCGGGCGCGCTCGGCTGTCAAGGCATGGTTGTCCAGTTCTTGGTAGGCCAGGACGCAGACCGCGGCCGCGTGATCAGGGGTCGTGATCGCATAGTGGTCATGGACGCGCCGCGCCAGATCTGCCAGCAGCGCCCTGTCCCTGATTCGCCAAGGCAAGGAAACGAGCGCGTGCACCAGATGCGGGTTGACGTAGTCGCGGGCGAACTCGATCAGATTGGCTGGCGCTTCCGCATCTGGATACATGGTGTCCCGGTAGGGAACACCTTCTCCTGCGAGTGGATCGCGCATGGCAACCGCCAGCAGCCACTCGCTGTCGCGGGGAGGAACTTCCTGGCCGGAAAAGACGAAGAAGTCACGCGGATGCGTGGGCAGTCGCATGCCGCCCCCTGCGGTTTCGCCGCAGCCTTGCTCGACGAGGAAGTGCTGCTGCAATTGCGCATGCAGCCGAGGCCAATCGTAGACATGGAGATGCCAGGGGCTTGGATCCTTGCCGGTTTTGTCAGCCCAGTTGTTGGGCACGCTGACAAGCAGGCGCCCGCCCGGCTTTAGCACTCGTGCCGCTTCGGCAAGCAACGCGTCAGGGTCGGGCACATGCTCGAGGGTTTCAAAGCTGACGAAGATATCGACTGATGCGTCTTCGAGAAAGGAAAGTCGGCAGGCATCGGAGAGATGGAATTCGACGCGCGACGTGTCCTTGCTGAAGTTCTCACTGGCGTAGTCGACTGCGTATTTGGATAGGTCGGCGCCAATGATTCGTCCGGCTGGTGTCAGGCTGGCCAGTAGATGGGATCCGTAGCCCAGGCCGCAGGCTGCATCGACAATCACATCTCCTATCCGAACAAATTCGGCTGCAAATGCATAGCGGTGTACATGTGCATCCGAGCGTCGGCCGGTTTCGCGCAACATATCCATGTGCAGGTCGCGCTCGGCGCTCAAAGCCGCCAGCGGGAATCGAGCCAGAGCGCCCGGCACGATCTTCTCCAGCAGGATCGTGATGGTCTGCCCATCGTGCTCCAGAGCTTCAAAGGGATTGATGCGGTAGTAGCCCGGATGCTTGCGAAAGCCTGCCTGAAAGGCAATTAGTTCCCACCATGCCCGATTCTGGATGGTCCGATGCCAACGCCGCTCCTGGTCTGGAACTGTATTCACCCGCAGCAGCGTGTGATGGCGGCAGACGCGGTAGATTTCAGCCAGAGCCAAGGGCACATCGCAGGGCGCCAGGTGTTCCAGGCAAGCGATGCTTACAACGGTGCCAAAGCTTTGGTCCGCAAATGGAATTGACAGAACGGAGGCACAAGAAATACGGCCGGGGATAGAGAGATTGCCATGTGCAACTGCCAGGGAAGAGACGTCGATCCCGCGCGCGTCGATCCCTTGGTTCAGCAGTTCCTGCAATAAGGCGCCCGTGCCGCAGCCAACATCAAGTACCGCTGCCGATGAGCACAAGGCAACGATTGCACGCGCGAGCGGAATCACCTCCCGCTGAGCTTGTCTGTCCGGGCACCCCTGGCTTTGCCAATAGGCGTCGAACAATGCCGCGTAATCAAGCGACAAAGGTTGCTGTGCCATGCAAGTCGGTCACTCCGCCGAAAACGTATGAAGCAGGATTCATGTCGACACGAAAGAAGCCAGCTTCGTCCCGCCAGTGGAGGATTTGCTGGGCGCCATACTGCTTCTGCAACTCACGGGAAACAACGGCCTGCACTTCATATTTTCCTACACCCAGATTTCCTTCGAGGACCAGCTTCATTATCACTTCGTCGCCCGCCTCGAACGCCCTGTCCCATAGCACCTCGCCCGGCTTGATGCCAGCCCAGATCGCGATGTCCTGATTGAAACTGCCCCAAGAATATACCTTCAGACCCTCCAGGGTTCTGATTACCACTCCGATGTTCAAATGATCGAGTTGAGCGTCGATCCGTGTGGCGATTTCGATGGATATCAGCTCGCCGGCAGCGAAGACGCCGCACGGCTGCTGGTTGCTGCCGAGTATTCGTACTCCGGTAATCGTGGCACCGCCAATGCCATAGGATGAGGCAGGCTCATAAGGTTCCGGCCGGGAGGCAGGCAAGGTGCCTGCATCGGTGCCGGCCCAGAGCCGTGCTTCTTCTTCGAAGAGCATCTTTCGATAGTGGCGGGTGACGTCCCGCGTGCTGCCCAATGCCTGGACTAGGCCATGATCAAGAAGCAAGGCTCTGTTAGTCATGTTTCGGACCATTTCATAATCGTGGGAAACCAGTACAAGGGTCAGCCCGGAATCGCGCATGCGGCGGATTTTTGCGTGACAACGCTTCTGGAACAGCGCATCACCTACGACCAATGCTTCGTCGACGATCAGGATGTCCGGAGAGACCTGGACTGCTGTGGCAAATGCCAGTCGAAGCATCATCCCGCTCGAGAAAGTGTTCATCGGCTGGTCAAGGTATTCACCGATATCCGCGAATGCCGCGATATCGTCGAAACGGGCCTCCATTTCATCCTGTGTGAATCCCATGATTGCGCCCTGGAGCAACACATTCTCCCGCCCGGTCATGTCCGGGTGAAATCCTGAACCGAGTTCTAGCAGGGCGGAAATACGTCCTGTCACGTTGACTGTGCCGTGGGTGGCCTGACGAATTCCGCAGATGACCTGAAGCAAAGTGCTCTTGCCGGAACCGTTTCTGCCAAGAATCCCTATGGATTCACCTTTCGCAATGTCGATGCTGACATCACTGAGCGCATGGAACTCCCTGAAGCGGCCGACTCGTCCTCCGCTCAGGCGCGAGGCCAGTGCGTGTAACGGGTGCTCGTAGGTTCGATAGGTCTTGCTGACATTTCGCACCGAGATCGCCGTATCAGAGGACATCGGCAAATTCCTCCCGGCAGTGCATGAAAAATACGTATCCAAGCAGGGCACTGGCTGCTCCTGTTGCCAGGGTGGCGAGCCACGTGCTCCAGTCGGGATGCAGTTCCGTTAGCAGAATGCCGCGCATGTCCTCCATGGCCAGTGCAAGAGGGTTGTAGGCGTTCAATGTCTTCAGCGCGCCAGGTGCCGCGTTGCCAGGATAGAAAACCGGCAGGACGAACATCAATAGCTGCGCCAGCACCGGAATTCCATGTGAAAGGTCGCGCAGATAGGCGCCCGCGGCCGTAATGAACCAGGCCAGGCCGAGGGTGAACAACCACACCGGTAGAAGAACGATGGGGAGCAGAAGTGCGGTCGGGTGAGCGTGGCCCGCCACGACCGCGCCAAGCACAAGCAATGCAAGATGTGCCAGTCCATGAATGCTGGCGGCAAGAAGTAAGACGACAGGCAGTATCTCGGTCGGGAAAATGATCTTTTTGACGAAGTTTTGATTTGACAGCAGGAGGCGCGACGCATTGGTGATGACTTCGGCGAATGGCGTAAAGACTGCCAGGCCGCAATAAATGAATAGAGCCATTTCGATGCCGCTTTTGCCCTGCTGCCCTTCGGCCCAGCGGCCGCCAAAGACGCCGCCAAAGACCAGCGTAAATGCGGCAAGCAAGAGTAGTGGATAAAGAAACGACCAACCGAGACCCAGCACTGACCCCCGATACTTGAGCACGACTTCGCGCCGGACAAGCTGGTAGATCAGGTACCGATTGGCGACGAGAGAGGAAATCAGGTTCGGTGTTTGCATGCCGGAATGCTGTGTCGATAAGGCTCGAGCACGGACCCCCGATATCTTGCCAGGACTTCGCGCGGAATCAGTTGACCGAGCAGGTAGCGGTGTTGCAGGATCGTCGGCAACGGGTTCAGCCAGTTCATGTGGGCGGCCTCATCGTGGTGGCGTTGCCACGGGGTTCGCCTGAACCGAGGGAACACGCGTAGGCAAGACTGCGCTCGATCGCTGATTCCAGGCCGATGTCTATCGTCAGGCGAAATTCGTGTCTGGCACGAGACACGTCCGGGACGTAGCGATCCATGGCCTTGCCATGATTTTTTTGGCGTTCGAAGGTGCAGGCTGCCAGTGCCCTTTCTGCAATCAGGATCGCAAGTCGACTCAGCTCAATCGATTGGTCGCTGCCGAGGTTGTATGCGATGCCGGATCTACCCCGGACGAGAATCGCCAGCAACCAGATCGCCAGGTCGGCGGCATAAAGATAGCTGCGCACCGGCGTTCCGTCCCCGTATATCCTGATCGGTCCTCCCGCCAGTGCGTCGCGAATGAAGCTGCCCGCGGCGAACTTGTCGGTCAGCGGCAGGTAGGGGCCAAGGAAGGAAAAGCCGCGGGTAATGACGCAGTCGACGCCGGACGATACGCACAGGGTTTCGGAGATGCGCTTCATTTCACCATAGGCAGAGGCGGAATCGGTGGGATCAGGACAGCCTCGGTAGTCCTCCGGAATATGGCTCAGATCCGCCGGCTGAGGACCATAGATGGCCCCCGAACTGGCGAACAGCAGGCGCTTGATGCCCTTGGTGCGAGCGAACTGCAGCACCCGCTCGGTGCCGCGCAGGGTCTGCATGATGATCGCCGTGCCATCAGAGCCAAGCTCTGCCGCCGAGGCTGTGGCGAAGTGGAAGACGTAGTCGAAATCTTCGTCCGGAAAGGTGAAATCCGCTGCGTCGCCGACTTGCCAGGAAAACTCCCGGCGTGCCGCGAGGTGCGGCACTTCCCTGGCAAAGCGGGCCGGATCGCGGCTCAGGATCGTGGCCCGGGCCTGGGCGCCGAGCAGATCGTTGCCTGCGGCAATGCTTTCGAGCAGCCATTTGCCGTAGAACCCGGTGCCGCCGGTGATGAAGAAATTCGCGCCGGCCAGGTCGCGCCAGACCTCCGTCGTGTGGCGGACGATATGTTCCCTGTCGTCACGGGAGATGGGAGGCAGTGGCGTCATCAGAATCCGACTCCCAGGAATGCGCCGATCTTGTCTGCGGCGTAGTCGAGCATTTCCGTGCTCAGCCCGGGATGGACGCCAATCCAGAAGCTGCGTTCGGTGATGGCGTTGGCGGTCGCCAGATCGCCGCTGATGCGAAATCGGCGCCCTTGCATGTAAGGCTGCCGCGTGACGTTTCCTGCGAACAGCAGGCGCGTGCCGATTCTGTGCTGGTCCAGGTAGCGCAACAGGTCGACCCGGTCGCACGGCACGTTCTCGCGCAGGGTCAGCAGGAAGCCGAACCAGGAAGGGTCGCTGCCGGGCGTCGCTTCGGGCAGGATCAGAAATTCCTCGCAGGTCTTCAGGCGTGCCTTCAGGTGAGCGAAATTGCGCTGGCGCACGGCGATGAATTCGTCGAGGCGGGCCAGTTGCGCCACCCCCAGCGCCGCCTGCATGTCGGTCATTTTCAGATTGTAGCCGGCATGCGCGTAAGTGTACTTGTGGTCGTAACCACGCGGCAGGTCGCCGAGCTGCCAGTCGAAGCGCTTGCCGCAGGTGTCGTCCTTGCCCGGCGCGCAGTAGCAGTCGCGGCCCCAGTCACGGAAGGATGCAAGTGCCCGTGCCAGCAGCGGCAGGTCGGTGAAGACTGCGCCGCCCTCGCCGGTGGTGATGTGATGGGCGGGGTAGAAGCTCAGCGTGCCGATATGGCCAAAGGTGCCGACACTGCGGCCATGCAGAAGTGAGCCGAAGGCGTCGCAGCAATCCTCGATCAGCCACATGCCATGCCGGTCGGCGATCTCGCGCAGGGCGGCAGCCTCGAACGGATTGCCCAGTGCATGGGCCAGGATGATGGCTCGGGTGCGCGGACCGATGGCGGCGGCAATGGCCTGCGGTGTCGGATTGTAGCCTGGCAGTTCGGAATCGACGAATACCGGCGCGAGACCGTTTTGCAGGATGGGGTTGATGGTGGTGGGAAAACCCGCTGCCGCGGTGATGACCTCGTCGCCCGGCTGCAGCGCGCGTTCACCCAGCAGCGGCGAAGTGAGGGCCGAGAGTGCCAGCAGATTGGCCGAGGACCCCGAGTTGGTGCTGAGCGCCTGCTGCACGCCGATACGTTGTGCGATCAGGCGTTCGAATTCGTCATTGAAGCGCCCGGTGGTCAGCCAGCCGTCCAGTGCGGCATCGACCAGGTGACGGATCTCGCTGCCACCAATCACCTTGCCAGCGGCCGGGATCGCGCCGATGCCGGGGCGAAAGGCCGGCGCCGACTGCGCCTCAGAGGCATGGCGCTCGACGAGTTCGAGGATCTGCCGTCGTAATTCGTCAGTGCTCATGTCACGAACGGGTTTCCTGAGTCTCGGGAATATTCCCGGCAACATTCCCGGCAATAGCGGTCGATTTGTTGTCTGGAAATGGCGTCGATGTCTGCGCCGCTCAAGTGTGCGCGGTACCAGTCAACGGTCATCCGCAGGGTCGTATCGAGCGACCAGCGCGGCTGCCAGCCTAGCGCCGAGATCGCTTTCGAGGCGTCGAGCCGGAGGCAGTGTGCTTCCTGTGGATGAGAGGCCTGGTCGCTGAACCAGGGCGCTTCCTCCCCCCAGAGGCCGGCCAGCTTGTCGATGACTTGTTCGACGCGGTGTTGATCTGACGGACCGAAGTTCCAGGCCTCGGTGAAGGGCGCTCCCTTTTTGCATAGTTGCTCGGCCAGCAGCAGATAACCAGCCAGCGGTTCAAGGACATGTTGCCATGGGCGGATCGCCTGGGGATGACGCACAGGTAACGGACGCTGGTCCACAAAAGCGCGGATGGCGTCCGGGATCAATCGGCCCGGCGACCAGTCGCCACCGCCGATGGCATTGCCTGCGCGCGCCGTCGCCACGGCGGCGCCGTGTCCGGCAGGGTCGGCCGGCCTGAAAAAGGAAGCGCGATACGCGGCGGTGACGAGTTCGACGCAGCCCTTGCTGCTGCTGTACGGATCGCATCCGCCGAGCGGGTCGCTTTCGCGATGGGCCTCGCCTTCGCGGTTGTCGTAACACTTGTCGCTGGTGACGACGACGACCGCCCGCACTCCTGGCGCCTGGCGAACGGCTTCGAGCAGGTTGACCGTGCCCATGACATTGCTGGAGTAGGTTTCAACCGGGTCAGCATAGGAGCGGAGGACCAGGGCTTGTGCGGCGAGATGGAAGACGACTTCCGGCTGGTAGTCGGTGAAGGCACGGCGCAGCCGTTCGGGATCCCTGATGTCGGCGAAAATGGACACCATCTGCCTGGCCAGGCCCGCGAGTTCGAACAGGTTGGGTTGCGTGCCCGGCGGCAGCGCATAACCGATCACTCTGGCACCCATGGATTGCAGCCACATGGCAAGCCAGCTCCCCTTGAAGCCGGTATGGCCGGTCAGCAGGACGCGCCGGTCTTTCCAGAAAGCAGGCTGGATCACCAGTTCTTCCACGGAGCAATCCCCGAGGCCCAGAGTTCTTCGAGATGATTCCTGTCCCGCAGCGTATCCATTCCCTGCCAGAAGCCATCATGTCGCCACACGGCGAGCTGGCCGGTCTGCGACAGGTGCTCGACCGGCCCGGCTTCCCACAGGCACGAGTCGCTATCGATCAGGTCGAGCACACTGGGGTGGAGAACGAAGAATCCGCCGTTGATCCATCCGCCATCCCCCACCGGTTTTTCACGGAAGGCAAGAACGCGATCGCCAGCAATCTCGAGTGCGCCAAAACGACCGGGCGGGGTCACTGCAGTGACGGTCGCGCGGACTCCCTGCCGGCGATGGAAATCGATTGCCCCGCTGATGTTGATGTTGCCCACGCCATCGCCGTAGGTGAAGCAGAAGAGTTCTTCGTTTTCGACATGCGCGCGCACGCGTCGCAGGCGCCCACCCGTCTGCGTGGCATCGCCGGTGTCGATCAGAGTGACCCGCCAGGGCTCGGCGTATCGCTGGTGGACTTCCATCCGGTTGGTCGCCATGTCGAAGGTGACATCCGACATGTGCAGAAAGTAATTCGCGAAGTACTCCTTGATGACATAGCCGCGGTAACCCAGGCAGATCACGAAGTCGTTGATCCCGTGACTGGCATAGATCTTCATGATGTGCCAAAGAATCGGCTTGCCGCCGATTTCAACCATCGGTTTTGGCCGTACGATGGTTTCTTCCGCCAGCCGGGTGCCCGCTCCGCCGGCAAGGATCACTGCCTTCATCCGCGGATGAGTAATGCCGGATCGGTCGGGCCGGTGCGGTTGCGTTCGTGCGGGTAGGGTGTGTGTAGCATGGAGCGAAGAATATCGCGATCTACCGGAGTGTGCCAGCGGGGGACTAACGGTCATGACTGTTCCAGGCACCCCCCGATCATGAAAGTCATGACCGTTTCCCTCTCCCCCGACCCCTTCCTCGCGAGGGGGGAGGGGAGATTCGTGAGTCGCATACGCGACTTTCACATTAATGGCCCCGTCTTTTTCAGGCACCCCGATCGGCTCTGTCGTATAATCAGCCCCGTTTGGGTACCTTGCCCCACGCTCGTGGGGCGGGTGAAACGGGAAGCCGGTGCCTCTGAATCTTCAGATATTCCGGCGCAGCCCCCGCTGCTGTAAGCCTGACGACTCCGCAATACGCCACTGTGCTTGACGCATGGGAAGGTGCTGGAGAAGATTGACGGCAAGCCAGAAGACCGGCCCAAAGCAAACGTAGTGCCGTTCCCCGGGGTAAAGGGAGGGCCATGTGGATTTGCCGACCGCAGCTTTTCTCGGCTTTTCTTTCTGCCCGCAGGTGCCGATCCCCCGCCTGGCACGGTTGGCCACTGCTCGCTGTGGGAGAGAAGCATGCACATCATGGAAGGTTTTCTGCCGGTCGAACACGCCCTGGGGTGGACGGTCGCTTCGGCCCCCTTCGTGGCCTATGGCTTGTGGGTTGTCAAGAAACGTATCCGCGAACATCCGGAACAGCGGATGTTGCTGGGTGTTGCCGCCGCGTTTACCTTCGTTCTTTCAGCGCTCAAATTGCCTTCGGTGACTGGCAGTTGCTCGCACCCTACCGGCACCGGGCTCGGTGCCCTGCTCTTCGGCCCGACAGCCATGGCGCCGATCGGCATGGTGGTCCTGCTCTTTCAGGCGCTCCTGCTGGCGCACGGCGGGCTGACGACGCTGGGTGCCAACCTCTTTGCAATGGCCATTGTCGGACCGTTCGCCGCAGCCGCGGTTTTTCGTGTGGCGCGTGGCATCAAACTCTCTTTTGCCACCAGTGTTTTTCTCGCCGCCAGCCTCGCCGACCTGCTGACTTACGTCACCACCTCGCTACAACTGGCCTGGGCCTTCCCTGATCCGACGGGGGGTGTTGTCGCTTCCTTTGCCAAATTCGCCAGCATCTTTGCGATCACCCAGATCCCGCTGGCGATCAGCGAAGGGCTGCTGACGGTGCTGATCTTCAATGCCCTGATGCGCTTCAATGCCAGGGAACTGCAGGACCTGCAGCTCGTCAGGAACGACGAGGTACGGGTATGAAACGCCGGCAAAACCTGTTGCTGCTGCTCGCCGTGGTCCTGCTGTCTGCGCTGCCGCTGTGGCTGGTGCAGAAACCGGCGGCGAATGCCGATCATCCCGTCGAGATCTTTGCCGGCGCCGACAACCAGGCCAGGGACCTCATCGGCGCCATCGATCCTGATTTCAAACCCTGGTTCCAGCCACTGATGGAGCCGGCCAGCGGTGAAATCAGCTCCCTGTTGTTCGCCTTGCAGGCGGCGCTGGGTGCCGGGTTTATCGGTTACTACCTGGGTGTCTCGGTGACCCGCGAGAAATTGCGCCGGGAAGCGGAAGAAGCCAATGGGGCGGCGAAACGGTGTTGATCGAGCGGTCGGCCTACGCCAACCGCTGGCGGCGGGTTTCACCGGCGGCGAAGGGAAGTTTTGCGCTCGCGGGTCTGATCGCGGCTTTTGCCGCCGGTTCACCGATGGTCGCTGCCGGCGTGGCGGCGATTCTCGCCGCCGTGACGCTGCTGGGAGCCGGTGTCGCGCCAGCGTCTTACCTTCGCGTCGCTTCGCCAGCTCTGGCCTTTCTGCTTCTCGGCAGCCTGTCGCTGGCGTGCTCGCTGGGCGTCAATGAACATGGCCTCACGCTGCAACTGCTCCCGAACGGCCTGAACCCATTGGCGAACGTTTTCTCCCGTTCGTTTGCAGCCCTGGCGGCGCTGCTCTTTCTCACGTTGACCACGCCGCTTCCCGATCTGATCAGCCTGTTGCGCCGACTGAAGACCCCCGAGATCCTGCTCGAAATCATGGTCCTCTGTTACCGGATGCTGTTCGTCTTCTCCGCGGCGGTGCAGGACATCTGGATCGCCCAGACGGCGCGCCTGGGCTACGCAACCCCACGCCTGGCACTGCGCTCGCTGGCCGGTTTGACCGCCAATCTGACGCTGCAGGTGTGGCAACGGGCGAACGACCTGCATGTCGCGGCGCAGGCGCGCAACAACGAGGGCCCCTTGTATTTTCTTGCGCCGGTCTTTGCCCATGCCGGTCGCGACCTGACCATCGCAATGATCGCCGGCAGTACGCTGCTGGCACTGGCGGTGGCGATGTCATGACGCGCTCGGCAGACGACCTCCTGCTCGAACTGGCGCAGGTCTGCTTCCGTTACCCCGATGGCAGCCGCGGACTGAACGACTGTTCGATCGCCATCCGGCGGGGCAGCCGCAACGCCCTGATCGGCGCCAACGGTTCCGGCAAGACCACTTTGTTCCAGCAGTGCAACGGCTTGCTGCGACCACAATCCGGCGTCGTTTACTACGCCGGGGAAGCGGTGGATTACCGTCGCAGTGGCTTGCGCCAACTGCGCAGCAAGGTCGGCATGGTTTTCCAGAATCCGGATCGGCAATTGTTTTCGGCGAACGTCCTCGAAGACGTTTCCTTTGGTCCACTCAACCTCGGTCTGGACATCGCGACGGCACGCCAACGGGTCAGCGCAGCGCTGCAGGCCGTAGGCATGACAGCGTTTGCCGACAAACCCGTACACAACCTCAGTTTTGGTCAGAAGAAGCGGGTCTGCATCGCCGGGGTGCTGGCCATGGAGCCCGAACTGTTGATCCTCGACGAACCGATGGCCGGCCTCGATCACGCCATGCAGGAAGATCTGCTGGCCGTGCTTGAGAACTTGCAGGCGCGGGGCATTACCCTGCTGCTGGCGACGCATGATATCGATTTTGCCTACGCCTGGGCGGACCAGATTCACCTGATGGTTGCCGGTCGCTGTAGCGCATCGCTGCCGGCAGCGAATCTGGCGACGGCTGGCGACACCTTGTCGGGGGCAGGATTGCCCTTGCCCGGAGTCATTGAACTGCAGTGCCGTCTGACCAAACTCGGTGTTCTCCCGAGCGATGCCGGGCCGCGCAAGATCAGTGACCTGCTTGCCCTGCTGGGAACCCACCAAGGAAACGGCATGCCCCATTTCGAGAGGATGATCTGATGCCCGGAAAAGTCTGGTTTGTCGGTGCCGGCCCTGGCGACCCCGAGTTGATTACCGTCAAGGGCAGGCGTCTGCTCGAGAAGGCCGGTGCCGTGCTGTTTGCCGGGTCGCTGGTCGACCAGGCGGCGACGCGATTCTCGCCCGCGGATTGCGAGATTCGCGACTCGAAGGACATGACTCTGGCAGAGATGACAACCTGGCTGATCGAGCGAGCCGATCGACATGCCGTCGTCGTTCGCCTGCAGACCGGTGATCCTGGCCTCTATGGCGCATTGATCGAAATGACCCAACCGCTGACGGCCGCCGGTATCGCCTGGGAAGTCGTTCCCGGCGTCTCCTCGGCGATGGCCGCGATGGCCGCCGCAGGCGAAACGCTGACCCTGCCGGAAGTCACGCAAACAGTGATCCTGACCCGCGTCGCCGGGCGGACACCCATGCCGCCGGGAGAGGATCTCGAATCCCTGGCCGCGCATAAGGCGACGCTCTGCATTTACTTGTCGATCACTCTGCTGCACAAGGTGCAGGAAGCCTTGCGTGCTGCCGGCTGGGCCGAGGATGCGCCGATGCTGGTCGTGCACAAGGCGAGCTGGCCGGGCCAGGAAAAGATCATTCGCGGTACGCTTGCCGATATCAAGCAGAAATGCCAGGCCGCGAAGGTTGGCAGTCAGGCGATGATCGTCGCCAGCCCGACACTGGGCGCTGCCGATTGGCCCGACCTGGTGCGCTCGAAACTGTACGACCCTGCTTTTTCGCACCGCTTCCGCAAGGCAACCGAGACGACTCATGACTAACGCAATCACCTTTCTCCTTGTCGGCCATGGCTCGCGCAACCGCGACGGTAACAAGGAAACCCTGCATTTCGCGGCCCAGTGGCGCGAACGTCACCCCGATTGGCGGATCGAGGTCTGCTTCATCGAGCACGCCGAAGTACTGCTGGATGAAGGTCTCGACCGGGCTGCGCGTGGCGTGAGCAAAGTGATGGTCATTCCCTTCATTCTCAACGCCGCTGGCCACGTCAAAATGGAATTGCCGGCGGCACTGAAGCGCGCGCGCGAGCGGCATCCCCAGGTCGAATTTGCCGTCACCCGGCATATCGGCATGGGCCGCGAGATCTTTGCCGTGTTGCAGAGTCAGCTCGGCCGGTTGATGAAGCAACTGGCCGTGCCCGATCCGATGACCACCGGCGTCATCCTGCTCGGTCGCGGCTCGTCCGACATCGGCGCCAATGGCGAGCTGGCCAGGATGGCACGCTGGATTTTCGAGGCCAACGAGCATGAACTGGTCGATCTCGCCTTTACCGGTGTCACCTGGCCTCGCCTTGAGACGGTGGTACAGCGCCAGGTCAGGCTGGGAATGATGCAGATCTGCATCATTCCGGTATACCTGTTCAGCGGCGTGCTGATCGAGCGCATCAAGGTGCAGGTCGAACGCCTGCAGCGCCAATATCCGCAGGTCGCTTTCGGCCTGGGCAGTTACTTCGGTTTCGACAAGGGCATTTTCGACCTGCTTGACGACAAGGTCGGCGGCGAGCTCCCCGCTGGCGGCATGCTCGAATGCGATGGTTGCAAGTATCGCGAACTGGCCGAGGCCGAGCATCTGCACGAGCACAGTCATACTGCCCTGGCCGGTCCAGGCTGCGGCCAGGCTCCGGTTCACGATCACGGACACCTCCCTGCACACAATCCTGGTTGTGCCCATCAACACGACTGACACTTCGGAGACTCTGGACATGACCATGGCCACCCCAACTGCCGCCAACACGATTACCGAACAGCTTACTGCCGCCGGCCGCGCCATCGAGCACGATTCCTTTGCCATCATCGACGCCGAGGTCGGGCAGCACGACTACACCGACGAACAGTGGCCGCTGGTGCGCCGCATGATTCACGCCAGCGCCGACTTTGAATTCAATGGCCTGACCGCCTTCCACCCCGATGCGATGCGAGCCGGTCTGGCGGCTGTCCAGAAGGGCGGAACGCCGATCGTGGCGGATGTCGAAATGATCTGTGTCGGCCTCTCTGCACCACGCCTCAGGCATTTCGGGATGAGTACCCAGCATTACATTTCCGATCCGGAGGTCATCGAACTGGCCAGGGCCGAGGCCACGACCCGCGCCGTCCAGGCGATGCGCAAGGCGCAGCGGCTCGGCAGGCTCGACGGCGCCATTGTCGGCATCGGCAATGCTCCGACGGCACTGATCGAAGTGATCCGCCTGATCCGCGAAGAAGGAGCCCAACCTGCGCTGGTGATCGGCATGCCGGTCGGTTTTGTCTCGGCTGCCGAATCGAAGGCGCTTCTGATGACCTTGACCGATATTCCGTGGGTGGCGATCAAGGGCCGCAAGGGCGGTTCGACGCTGGTCGTCGCCGCCATACACGCGCTGCTCGGCCTCGCCGAAGCGGTGCAGAAGAACGCCGCTTGAGCGACTCCGGACAGGCGCCTGCGCCGGCCAGAGTCCGCAAGGGTGATGGCCGGCGCGCGCGCGGTAACCGCAGCGGTTTCACCACCGGCGCCTGCGCCGCGGCCGCCGCTCGTGCGGCGACGCTCGGCCTGCTCACCGGTGTGCTGCCGGACAGCGTTCTCTGCCGCCTCCCGAATGGCCAGGAGCACCGCTTTGCGGTCAGTGAAGGTCGCCTCGAGGGGGAGGGTAGCGAGCGGGTTGCACATGCGGTGATCGTCAAGGACGCCGGTGACGACCCGGATGCGACGCATGGCGCACACTTGACGGCCGCTGTCCGGAGGCTGCCGCAACGGGCCGGCGAGGTCATTCTCCAGGGGGGGGGCGGGGTCGGCGTCGTCACTAAAGACGGCCTCGGTCTTGCGGTGGGTGGCCCGGCCATCAACCCGGTTCCGCGCCGCAACATCCGTGACAACGTGATGGCGGTAGCCGGCGAACTGCTGCTTCACGACGGCCTGGAAATCACCATTTCCGTTCCCGGCGGCGAGGAGATGGCGAAAAAGACGCTGAATGCTCGCCTTGGCATTGTCGGCGGCATTTCGATTCTCGGCACCACCGGCATTGTCCGTCCCTATTCGACGGCCGCTTTCCGCGCCAGCGTCGTCCAGGCAGTCGATGTCGCGGCGAAGCAGGGTCAGACCAGGGTCGTCTTCACCACCGGCGGGCGCACCGAAAAATTCGCCATGCGCCAGTTGCCGGAACTCGACGAAGCGTGCTTCGTCCAGATGGGCGATTTCGTCAAGGCGGCTTTCCAGTCGGCAGTCAAACACCGCCTGGCACGTGTCTATCTGGGCGCGATGGTCGGCAAGCTGACCAAGATGTGCCAGGGACTCAGCGTCACCCATGCCTGGAAGGCCGAGATCGACCGTGACATTCTCGCTGCATCGGCACAGGAAGTTGGTGCACCACCCGATCTGGTCGAGGCGATCCGTGCCGCCGAAACGGCCCGCTTTGCTGCTGAACGTCTCGCCAACCTGGGCCTGAGTCTTGCCTTCCACCGTTTGCTGGCCGGCAAGGCCATCCGCAGCCTGAAAAGTTGTTACCCCGGTCCTTATCAGCTCAGCATTCTGGTCTGCGATTTCGAAGGACGCTTCATTTGTCGTCTGGAAGAAGATGAGCTGGCCTGAATCCTGCGCCCTGATCGGGATCCTCGATGACGGCTGGGCCGGCTTGTCCGATTCGGCGCGCCAGCGACTGGCCGTGGCCGAGCTGGTGATCGGCGCCGGCCGCACGCTGGCACTGGTGCGTCCCTGGCTGTCGGCCACGGCGATGACCAGGGACATGGACGGTGCGCTCGGCGAACTTCCCGACTGGGTTCTGAGTGCCCGTGCAGCGGGCCAACGCGTCGTCGTGCTGGCCACCGGCGACCCGCTCTGTCACGGCATCGCTTCCTGGCTGACCAGCCGACTTGGGCGTGACGACGTGGACATCCTGCCGAACGTGTCGACACTGCAACTGGCCTTTGCCCGCTTCAAGACACCCTGGCAGGACATCCGGATCGCCTCGTGCCACCGCGCTGATACCGGCGAATGGTTTGTCGGCGCGACGCCTACGCACGGTCTGTATCCGCTGATGCGGGCGATTGCCATGCACCCGCGAGTCGCGCTGTTCACCAGTCCCGAGAACAACCCAGCGCGACTGGCGCGGGCGCTGATCACCGCCGGCTATGGCGACGAGGCGAGGATCTCGATCGCCTGCCGCCTGCAGATGCCCGACGAACGACTGTTTGCAGATCTTGCCGCAGACGAAGTCGCAGCCATGGCCTTTCCCGAACCGAACATCGTGCTCGTCGAACGGCCTGCCGGCCCCGGCGGACCGGCTTTCGGTCGCGAAGACCTCGAATACCGGCAGCGATCGCCGGAGAAAGGTCTGATCACCAAGCAGGAAGCGCGTGCGCTTTCGCTCGCCAAGTTGCGCATCCAACCCGCGGCGGTGGTCTGGGACATCGGCGCCGGTGCCGGTTCGGTCGGCCTCGAAGCGGCGAGACTGGCGCCCTTCGGTCATGTCTGGGCGATTGAAAAGAATGCCGCCGACGCCGCCAACGCGCGCGCCAATGCGGCGCATTGGCGGATCGGCAATTACACTTTGGTCGAAGGCCGGGCACCGCTCGGGCTCGACACCTGGCCCGATCCGGACGCCGTCTTCATCGGCGGCTCGGGCGGCGAACTCGTCGTTCTGATCGAGCAGGTGCTGGCCCGTCTGAAAGCAGGTGGCCGGTTGGTGATGAACTTCGTCACGCTGGAGAATCTCGCTACCGCGACGGCGGCGCTCAGCGAATGCAATGCCGTCTGGGAACTCGTGCAACTGCAGGCCAGCCGCAGTCAGCCGATTCTCGACATGCACCGGCTGGCGGCGCAGAACCCGATCTGGGTGGTGACCGCCAGGCGAGGCGAGGACTGTTCTTGAGTCGCTGACGCGACTTTCACATGAAAGGATTCTGAATGTCTGAACCTACACGCTACGGCAGGCTGATCGGCGCCTCGCTCGGTCCTGGTGACCCCGAACTGATTACCCGCAGGGCCTGGGCAGTGCTGCAATCCGGCGCCCGTTGGCTGTACCCGGTCAAGAAAGCCGAGGAATCGTCGTATGCGCTGTCGATCGTCGAGCGCGGCGGTCTGACGGTGCCGGCCGATGCCGAACAGTTGCTTTTCCCGATGACCCGAGACCCCGAGATTCTCGGCCGCGCCTGGGTTTTCGCTGCCGAACGCACCGTCGCGCTGCTTGGCGAAGGGCGCGACCTGGTTTTTCTGGTCGAGGGTGATGCCTCGACCTTCGCCACCTTTGGCCACCTCGCCCGCGTCGTTCGCGAACTGGTCCCGGTTATCGAGGTCGAGACCATCCCCGGCGTGTCCTCGTTCGCCGCCGCCGCCGCCGCCGCTGATACCGTTCTCGCCGAGGAAGACGAGACCTTTGCAATCATCCCTGCCGCCTATGGGGTTGAACTCATCGACCACCTGCTCGACGAATTCGACACGCTGGCGCTGTTGAAGGTGAAACCGCTGATTGATGAAATCATCGAACTGTTGGCGCGGCGCGAACTGCTCACGAGCTCGATGTTCATCGAGAAGGTCGGTTCGCCGGATGAACGTATCGTTCGCGATGTCGCCAGCCTCAAGGGCGAAAAGGTCAATTACCTGTCGCTGATGCTGGTGCAGAACCCGAAACGGCTGCGCGGCGAACTGCGCCGTGGCTGCCGCCAGCGCAGGGGAGCCAGCGCAGCAGCGCTCGCTGCGGTCGATCCGGCCAGCAGGCCCTGAGCGATGCAGGTCGCCGTCCTGGCCATTACCCGCCACGGGGTCGCGCTCGCCGGCAGGATCGTCGCCGCACTACCCGGCGCCCGCCTGTTCGCGCCGGAGAAATTCCGCTCTGAAGCCGAGGCCGCGGCGCCAGACGCCGCCCAGTGCTACACCGGCAGGGTCGGCGATCAGATGCCGGCCTGGTTCGCCGCGGTTGACGCGATCGTTGCCATCGTCTCACTCGGCGCCGTCGTCCGCCTGATTGCGCCGCACCTAGGCAGCAAGGAAAGCGATCCGGCGGTGATCGTCGTCGACGAAGCCGCGCAGTTTGTCATCCCGGTGCTTTCCGGTCACCTCGGCGGTGCCAATGCACTGGCCGGGCATCTGGCCGGCGCGCTCGGCGCGACACCAGTATTGACCACCGCTTCCGACGCTCGTCAGACGCTGGCCGTTGACCTCTTGGGCCGCGAACTCGGCTGGGTGTTCGAAGCGACGCATGCCGAACTGGTTCGCTGCAGCGCCGCGGTGGTCAATGATGAAGCCGTCGCACTGGTTCAGGAAGCAGGCCGCAGGGATTGGTGGGCAAACCACGCCAATGGCCGGCCGGGCCCCCTGCCGGCGAATCTGACGCTGTTCGAGAAACTGGAGGATGTCGATGCCGACCACTTTGCTGCCGTACTGTGGATTGCGACGCGCGCGATGCCGGCTGAACTGGCAGCCCGGCTGGCCGGCAGGCGGATCGTCTATCGCCCCGGATCGGGCACCTGAAGAGGAGTCAGGCTTGTCTTCGGTCATCCAACATGGCATGGGATCTTTGCCAAGGTCCGCGGCATGAAGGTCGCCCTCGGCATCGGTTGCGACCGTGGCACGCCGACGGCGACGATCGCACAAGGTATTGCAGAGGCGCTGGCGGCTTGCGCCGCGACGCTGGCCGACGTGCGTGCGGTCGCCAGCATCGACCTCAAGGCCGACGAACCCGGCCTGCTGCAGGTGGTTGAGGAAAATGGCTGGTGCTGTTCGTTTTATCCGGCAGCGGCACTTGCCGAAGTCGCGGTGCCGCATCCCTCGGAAACCGTTCGCCGCCATACCGGCACGCCATCGGTCTCCGAAGCGGCGGCCCTGCTGGCGGCGAATGCCGGGCCGTCCTTGCTGCTGATCGAAAAACACAAGCTGCGCGGTCCTGATGGCCGCCATGTCACCGTCTCCATTGCCAGGATCTCCCAATGAATGCTCCCCTTGAAAAAACCGGCAAGATCATGCTCGTCGGCCTCGGCCCAGGCAGCAGCGAGCACCTGACCGCGCGCGCGCGCGCAGCGATTGCCGAAGCCGATACGGTCATCGGTTACGCCACCTACCTCCGTCTCGTAGCCGATCTGGTCAAGGGCAAGGAGATCATCAGGAAGTCGATGACCGAGGAGCTCGACCGTGCCATCGAGGCGCTGGAGCGTGCCCGCCAGGGCAGGAAGGTGGCGCTGATTTCCTCGGGCGACGCCGGCATTTACGGGATGGCCGGGCCGACTTTCGAGGTGTTGTTCCAGGCTGGCTGGACTCCGGATTCGGGCATCGAGGTGGAAATCGTTCCTGGCGCTTCGGCGCTGAATACCTGTGCGGCACTGGTCGGCGCACCGTTAACCCACGATTTCTGCGCCATATCGCTTTCCGACCTGCTGACGCCGTGGCCGACCATCGCCCGCCGGCTCGATGCCGTCGCCTATGCAGATTTCGTCGTCGCGCTCTACAACCCCAAGAGCGGCCGCCGCACCCGGCAGATCGTCGAGGCCCAGCGTCTTTTCCTTCGCCACCGTCACCCGCAGACGCCGGTGGCCATTGTCAAATCCGGCTACCGCCCGAAGCAGAGCATCGAACTGACAACGCTCGAGCGTATGAACGAGTGCGACATCGGCATGCTGTCGACGGTGCTGATCGGCAATTCCAAGACCTTCATCCAGCACGGTCTGATGGTGACGCCGCGTGGCTACGCCAACAAGTACGCCGTCGAAGCCGGGGAAAGCATCACTCGTGACGGCGAACAGGCCGGTCGCTCGCTGTCCACCGGCCTCGAAGGCTGGATGGCGAGCATCCAGGCGAGCGACAAGAGCGCTGCCGAACTGGCTGTCGAGTATCGCCTGCCGGAAGACTATATTGCCGCGGTGCTGGCGGCCGGGAGACAGGCTGAGGGAGAAGCCGCCGGCGTCGAGAACTGAGCAAGGTCGTCGGTTGCTCGCCGACTTCCGGTCGCGAGGCGATCCAGCGGAAATAGTCTGCGAGAGCCGTGTCGAGCAAACTGACTTGTCTACTGCCGATTGGCGCTGAATGCGCCGGAATCTCAGATCAGGAGTATCATCCGTGCGAATCGAGGTTTCTGCGCTCACTGCAGAACCGGCAGATTCTGCTTGAACTGTCTTCAGCAAGGATACGAAGCTGCTGCGCGCCCGAAGATGCGGCGGTTGATGGAACATTCACGAGCTCGGGGAAATGGGTACCTGACGCTCTGGCCTACGGGAACTCGGAAGATCAACATGAAAGTGCCCAAGCAGATATCCGCAGCGGGCGACCGAACGGCAGTACGCCAACAGATATCGGCAACCGTGTTGTTTGCCGATATCTGCGGCAGTACCCGCTTGTTCGAAAAATATGGCAATTTGCAGGCGCGGCAGATCGAAAGCCGGGTGCTCGAGTTGCTCAAGGCCAAAACCGCCGAGTTCGATGGGAAGGTGGTCAAAACCATCGGCGACGAGATCATGAGCCGCTTTGCGGATGCGGCACGGGCGTTGCAGGCTGCCTGTGAGATGCACTCCACGATCAAGGACGACGCCTACCTGCTGGAATTCGACATTGCTGTCAGGATCGGCCTGCAGCACGGGCCCGTCCTGGTCGAGCAAAGCGATCTGTTCGGGGACGCGGTCAATGTGGCGGCTCGCATGGTTGCCCTGGCCAAGGCCGACCAGATCATCACCACTCGCGAGACGGTTCGCCAGTTGCCGGACAACCTCGAACTGATGACACGCAGTCTCGGTTGGTCGCGTGTCCGGGGCAAGCTGGATGAGTTGGAGATTGTCGAAGTGATCTGGCAGGAGCCCTCCAGCCTGACGCAACTCGTCAGCATCGAGCAGCAGGATGAAGTGCGCAGCCTGTTGTTCGCCCGCCTGATCCTCGAATACCACAACAAGACGTACGAGGTGATGCCCGACTCCCACATTTTTACCATCGGGCGCGGCGACAGGAACCATCTGGTGGTAGATCAGGACCGGGTTTCCCGCACCCATGCCGACATCGAATTTCGCCAGGGCAAGTTCATCCTGGTCGACGGCAGCACCAACGGTACCTATGTCCTGCTGAACAATGGCTCGCGTTTCTTCGTGCAGCGCGAGGAGTTTACCCTGCATGATCGGGGCATTATCTGCCTTGGAAAGGCGGTCACTGCCAATGACCCTGATCTGATCCGCTACGAATGCGTGCAGCCGTGATGCACGGCCTGGCCCGGTGATCACATCCGGGAGCTCGGTGCAGATGGAGCAGGGAGGGGGCGGAATCTCCTTGCCGTGAAAGAACACCTTGCTAAAGGCAGCGAATCTCTGGCGCCTGATGCCCATCAGACGAATTCGAAGGCAAAGCGGGCCAACCATTGCGCCAGAGCCTGGCGGTCACGCTGGAATCCGCCGAACTCCGCCAACTTGACGTTGGTTTTGCCCGCCGCCTCTGCCGAAATCACCCAGGCCGTGATCTTCGCCTGGGGCACGTCCAGCCCGTGCAGGGGACACGGGAGAAGTCGAGCAATAACCTGCGGTGACACCCCGATCCTAAACGTGACCCGCTGAACCGACTCGTCCCCCGGATGGCCTCCTGAAGAGTGCACGGTCAAAAGGCCGCAGCAGTCCACCCACCCGCATTTTCTTTCATCATCCGGGATGGCGTGATACCGCAATTCGCCATGAGTGTTTGGGCCAGCTCTGGCGTCGGTAAATTTTACAGATGCATGTCGAGACTGACCGCTTCCCTTTACTTCAGAGAAAACAAGATTTCTCCAAGTCGTTGTATTTGCTATTTAAGTTGAGTATGTTCGCATACATGGCATGTTCTTTGCTTAAGTCGTTGGCCGGGGGAGCATTCCCGCCGCAATTTGAATCTTGTATACTGAAATAGGTAACAA